>CAZVAB010000098.1:0-5691 GCA_964625045.1 uncultured Oscillospiraceae bacterium
ACTTTGTTTTATGCAATTCTATGTATGTCTATTTCCTGTCTTGCGGCTTTGGGTTTCCTGTGGTACAATAAGAAAAACGTCATGATATCTGGAGGATACTTATGCAGCGCTATGCCGATTGTCCGCAAGTATTGCGGGATTTTCTCGTATATCACGAGACCATCAAGGGCCAGTCACCCTTGACGATCCAGGAATACCACCTGGATCTGCGGATGTTCCTTCGTTTCATGAAGCTGATGCGCAGTGATATGCCCATCCGAACCCGGCTGGATGATATTCCCATCAAAGACATCGATCTGGATTTTATCGCATCCATTACCACATCCGATGTTTACGATTTTCTGTCATACCTTTCCAGCGATCGGGTCATTGCGCCGGACTCCCCTGCTCCGGAATACGGTATCTCTCCCGGCTCCCGGGCCAGAAAGCTTTCCGCCCTGAAGTCCTTTTTTAAATATCTGACCTTGCGCACCAAGCAGCTTTCCGAGAACCCCGTGGCGGATCTGGAATACCCCAAGCTGCGGAAAAGTCTGCCAAAATACCTGACATTGGAGGAGTCCGCCCGGCTTTTACAGGCCGTTTCCGGGCCCAATGAAAAGCGGGATTATGCCATTTTGATGCTGTTTCTCGGCTGCGGCATTCGGCGCAGCGAATTGGTAGGGCTGAATTTGACGGATGTTTATGAAGATCGTATCCGTGTGGTTGGCAAGGGCAACAAGGAGCGCTTTGTCTATTTCGGTGCTTCCTGCCGCAAGGCCATCGATATCTATCTGGAAGAGCGGAACAAGAAGATCCTGACGGATAACCGGGCTCTCTTTGGCTCCCGGGACGGCAACCGGATCAGTGTCTCCGCCGTCCACCGCCTTGTGAAAAAGGCGCTGCTGCAAGCGGGGCTGGATGCCACCCAATTCTCCGCCCACAAGCTGCGGCACACCGCCGCCACCATGATGCTCTCCGGCGGCGTGGATGTCAAGACCGTCCAGGAGGTGCTGGGCCACGAAAACCTGAACACCACCCAGATCTACACCCACATTGAGAACACAGAGCTGAAGATCGCCGCAGAAGCCAATCCCCTGTCCAAGCTGGACTTTGCAAAAGACGAATAAATGGAGGATATCATGTCCCAAATCATCGAAATTTCTGACCTTTCCGCCCCGGAGCTGGATGTTTTCGCCCGACTCACCCACGCCCAGCTACGCAACCGGCTGGAGCCGGAAAAGGGCATTTTCATTGCCGAAAGCCCCAAGGTCATCCACCTGGCGCTCAATAGTGGATGCCGCCCGGTGAGCCTGCTTATGGAACGCAAGCATATCCAAGGAGATGGCGCCGCCATTATCCAGCGCTGTCCGGATGTTCCGGTCTACACCGCCGACCGGGAAATCCTCACGGCGTTGACCGGCTATCAGCTGACCCGTGGCGTGCTGTGTGCCATGTATCGGCCCGCTCCCCTGTCCTGTGATGCCGTCTGCCAAAACGCCAAACGGCTGGCAGTTTTGGAGGGAATCGTGGACTCTACCAACATCGGTGCCATCATCCGCTCCGCAGCTGCTCTAGGCATCGATGGGATCCTGCTGACCAAGACCTGCTGCGATCCCTTGTGCCGCCGTGCGGTGCGGGTGAGCATGGGCACGGTGTTCCAGATTCCCTGGGCATATCTGGACGGGGAAAGTGCCCAGTGGCAGCGCTACTTGAATGCTTTGGGCTTCGAGACCGCCGCCATGGCCCTAAACGAAAAAGCCGTGCCCATTACGGACACGGCCCTGTGCGATGAGGAGAAGCTTGCCATCGTCCTGGGAACCGAGGGCGACGGTCTGAACAGCTCCACCATCGAAAACTGCGACTACAATGTGATCATTCCCATGTATCATGGTGTGGACTCTTTGAATGTTGCCGCCGCCAGCGCTGTGGCATTCTGGCAGCTTCGTCGGCATCCATGATCACCTTAATTTGAAAATACCGCTCTTGAAAAGCCGTCGCTTCTCGGATCTCTTCTTCCGAAAAGCGGCGGTTTTTGGGTGCCACTACCCATTTGTCCTCCACATCGTCCAGCCTGTGGATAATCGCAATGACTTCCCCGGTGAATGTTTTCACCGGATAGCCCACACCCAGCAAATACACATCCTGCTCTTCCCCATCATCGCCCATAATACCAGGCACGAAACCATAGTTGATGGGATATTGGATATCCGGGTGTTTGGGATGGGTGCTTCCCAAGGGGCGGTCCATGACCACACGCACTTCTCTGCCGATGATACTCACATGGCTACCTCAATGGCTTCCCGGATGTTTCTCACCCGGTACACCGTCAGCCCGGCAGGTATCTCCAACTTTTCAGATCCGAATTTCGGGATAATGACCTTGTGAAATCCCAATCTCGCCACTTCTCCAAGACGCTGGTTCATGTGAGACACCGACCGGATCTCCCCGGTCAGTCCAATCTCCCCAATGGCCACCAGATCATCCGCAATGGCACTGTCCCGGTAAGAAGATGCCACCGCCAGAGCAACCGGCAGATCCGCCCCCGGCTCGTCCAGCCGCAGGCCGCCGATCACATTGATGTAGGCATCAAAGAAATTCAGCTTCATGCCTGCCCGCTTCTCCATCACCGCCATCAGCAGCACCGCCCGGTTGAAATCGAAGCCATCTGATGCCCGCCGGGGCACCTGAAAGCTGGTCTTTGTCACAAGGGCCTGGACTTCCGCCAGGACGGGGCGTGTACCCTCCATAACGCAGGACACGCAGGTGCCGGATGCACCCTCCGGGCGGCCTTCCAGCAGCATTTGAGAGGGATTTGGCACTTCATTCAGGCCGGTGTCCACCATTTCAAAAACACCGATCTCATTGGTCGAGCCAAAGCGGTTCTTCGCTGCCCGGAGCAGCCGGTAAGAAGTATTGGGATCACCCTCAAAGTACAGCACGCAGTCCACCATGTGTTCCAGCACCTTGGGGCCGGCGATATTGCCATCTTTATTGATATGCCCCACCACAAACACCGTCAGGCCCTGGGATTTGCTCAGCTGCATCAGGGCCATGGTGCAATCCTTCACCTGGGAAATGCTTCCTGGTGCGGAGTCATTGGCTTCATTGTAAAGGGTCTGGATGGAGTCAGCAATGAGGATATCGGGCTTTAATTCCTCCACCGCCTCCAGAATGTCCGAAAGTCTCGTCTCTGACAGGATGAACAGCCCCTCGGGATCCACCCGCAGCCGCTCCGCCCGGAGCTTCAGCTGCCGCTCGCTCTCTTCGCCGGAGACATACAGCACCCGGCGGCCCTGGCACAGGCTATTGCAGATCTGCAGCAGCAGGGTGGATTTGCCGATGCCGGGAGCGCCGCCCACCAGCACCAGAGAACCTGCCACGGCGCCGCCGCCCAGTACCCGGTCAAGCTCACCCATGCCTGTGGTAAAGCGCAGTTCATCGCCGCTGTCCACCTGGTTCAACTGCTGGGGCCTGCGGCTCAATCCCACAGGAGCCGCTTTTGCACGCCCGGGTGCCACAGGCTTTTCAATATGCTCCTCCATGGTGTTATACGCCCCACAGCTGGGGCAGCGTCCCATCCACTTGGGTGTCTCGTTGCCGCAGGCTGTGCAGAAAAAAACCGTTTTCGTCTTTGCCATGGTCTCGTTCTCCTTTGTTTTGTCTGTAATCATTATATCAATCGTTTGTTCGTTCGTCAAGTGTTTTGCAAATAGCTGCTGACACTGGATGCAATGACACAGCAGAGCCTGCGCTGGTATTCCCCACTTCGCAGCTTTGCCTCCTCCGCCGCATTGGAAAGAAAGCCGCACTCCACCAGCACCGCCGGGCTTTCGATGTGCTCCATCAGGTAGACACCGGTTGCCTTTTTCTCCTTTCGGTTGCTCCCGGGATTTAGGCTCGTCACCAACTGCTGCTGTAAAATCCTGGCAAGGCCGCTTCCCTTTCCCGCCGGATCATAGAACACCTGTGCGCCGCTGTATTTACTATCGGAAAATGTATTTTGATGGATGCTCACCAGCACCGCTCCCTCCGTCTGGGCAACCATGCGCACCCGCTCTTTCAAATCGGATATCTTCTGGGCGGCAATGGTGTTGCCCTCCGTATAGACGGAGGTATCGGTGGTGCGGATCATCACCGTTTCATATCCCAGCAAGTGGAACAGATCGTTGAGCCGGAGGGAAATTTCCAAATTCAGCTGACTTTCCAGCACCCCGGTACAGGAGGTGGCACCGCCGTCAATGCCACCATGTCCCGGATCGATGACGATACGATGGTTTCTTTGAACGCTGCCGTTTTGCACCGCAGCCGTCACCACACGGCTGCCGCCCCCCGCCACCGACAACATCAATATCGCAGCCAGTAAGTAATATGGAACAAATGCAATGAGCTTTTCCCGCTTCATGGACAACACCTCCCCTTATCTCTATGGGGAAATATCCAGTGATTAGAACCTTCCCCGGTATTACGTCATAGAATGACCCGGAACGACCGTTCCAAGCAGCCCATGATAGGAGGAATGAAATTGCGACCCGATCCGACTACTTTCAACCCCGGCGAAGGGCGGCTTCCGGCAATGGCGCCCCTGGCAAATCCCTATGTGCCTTTTCAGCTGGAAGACCCGCCCAAATACGAGCCCCGGAAAGCCCTGATCCGTGGTACGGCTTTTCCCGGCCTTGACCTGCCATTTATGGGAATGGTGAACCAGACGGAGCAGCCTGTGACCCCGAAAACAGAGTTGCAGACACTGGCGTTCATGCTCCAGGAGCTGACACTGTACCTGGATACACACCCACAGGATACTGAGGCTTTGGCCCTTTACAGGCAGTATCAAAATATGCTGCACCAGGGCATGATGACCTACAACGAGCAGCGGCCCTTGACCCACGGACTTCCCACCGACGGCGACCGCTACAACTGGCTGGATGATCCCTGGCCTTGGGAATTTGCGGCAAATAAGGAGGGATGACGATGTTCCAGTATGAAAAGAAGCTTCAATACCCGGTGAAGATCGCAAGGCCCAACCCAAGACTTGCGGCTATGATCATCAGCCAGTACGGCGGGCCGGATGGGGAGTTGGGCGCATCCCTGCGCTACCTCTCCCAGCGCTACTCCATGCCCTTTGACGACCAAAAGGCCCTGCTGACTGATATCGGCACGGAGGAGCTTGGGCACCTGGAGATGATCGGTGCCATCGTCCATCAGCTGACCCGGAATCTGAAAGAAAAGGACATCGAAAACTCCCCGATGGCACCGTATTTCGTGGATCACACCGTCGGTGTCTACCCCACGGCGGCTTCCGGCTTTCCCTTCTCCGCTGCCAGTATGGCAGTCAAGGGCGACCCCATTGCGGATCTGACGGAAGATTTGGCTGCGGAGCAAAAAGCCAGGGTGACCTATGACAACATCCTGCGCCTGTCCGATGACCCGGATGTGAACGACGTGATCAAGTTTCTCCGGGAGCGGGAGATCGTCCATTTCCAGCGCTTCGGTGAGTCCTTACAGCAGCTGCGGGAGCGGCTGAACCAGAAAAATGTCTATTGTATGAACCCGGCTTTTGATCTATAAACACGGAAAAGGGGCTGCTGCGGCAGCCCCTTATTTGGATATCGTGTTATTTTTCCGGCATCTCCACTGGAATGCCGCTGTCTTTTAAATATTTTAGGGAAACTCTGATTTAATCCCCCCTACCAAATCCGCCCCATCTATGGTATA
>CAZVAB010000099.1:0-5569 GCA_964625045.1 uncultured Oscillospiraceae bacterium
CATGGGCTTGTAACTGCCCAGTCGTAGTAACGGATCACTCCTCCGACCTTTAACCCCAATAGGTAATAACCTAAAGTGGCGTTACATCATAGGGTGGTTGACTACACCCTTTACGATAAAGTTTACTCTGCCGTAACTGTATTAGGTACTTGACTATCCAAAAGATAGTTGATTCCCATACGATACAGATTCATTGCTCCAATGCGATCATCGTTAGATTTGTAATCACAGCTCTTACAGCTAAACAGATGTATCTTTTTATTTCGGTTGGCCTTGAAAACCAAGGATGATTTAAGTTGCTTACAAGGCTCCTCCCACCACCTAAAGGTAGTGGGTTTCCGCCTAATCAACATTGAAGGAGAACAATTATGAAAAACTTCCTATCTTTAACAGTGTGCAAAGGAGGGCATGCTTATGGATGACGGACATTGAGATCCGCATCTCGGAACGGGAGTCCGGGACACTGGTGGAAAGGATCGTCCTGCATATTTGCTATTTGCCGGAGAAAAATGGCTACGAGCTGACGGTGATCCCCCAGGAGACACTGAAAACATATCAGGACTAGAACAAAAGAAGATGCCCTTTTTGCACAGGAAAGGGGGAAAAACTTCCAGCCGATGTGTCGTGATTTCACAAAAAAACCAAAGGCCGTTGACAAGTTTCGACACCCATGATATACTCAATCTATCGTTTCATTTGGCAATGCCACCGTGATTTTGATGGAAGGAGGGGACGCTGTGAACACCGTGCTGACTTGTTTTTCTGGTGCCTGTGCGACCCCTGTCTATGCCTTCTTTGCGGCCTCGGTGACCGGACTGGGTCTGATCTCCGTGGGCGAATATGTGATCAATGCCGACTTTTAAGGTGCTCTGCGCACTTTAAAGGTCGGTTTTTTCGTATCCAAAGTGTCTGAATGACCCAAATACTGCCGATAGAAAGAAAGGAACGATCCCCATGGCTACTTTTATCCAGGAACCCTCCCACACCTTCAATGAATACCTGCTGATCCCGGGCTATTCCTCCAGCGAGTGTATTCCGGCCAATGTCAGCCTGAAAACACCCCTGGTCAAGTTCAAAAAAGGCGAAGAGCCTGCCATCACCATGAACATCCCCATGGTTTCTGCCATTATGCAGTCTGTGTCCGGCAACCGCCTGGCGGTGGCTCTGGCTCAGGAGGGCGGTGTGTCCTTTATTTACGGCTCCCAGTCCGTGGAGGACGAGGCCGCTATGGTGAAAAAGGCCAAGGATTTCAAGGCTGGCTTTGTCCCCAGTGACTCCAACCTGCGCCCAGATGCCACATTGGCGGACGTGGTGGCGCTGAAAGCCAAGACCGGTCACTCCACTGTCGCCGTTACGGAGGACGGCACCGGGGAGGGAAAGCTGCTGGGCATCGTCACCGGTCGGGATTACCGGGTCAGCCGTATGGACCCCGAGACCAAGGTGGAGTCCTTTATGACTCCCATGGCGAAGCTGGTATACGCCAAGGAAGGCACAACACTGAAAGAAGCCAACGATATTATCTGGGATAATAAGCTCAATTCTCTGCCCATCGTCAATAACGAGGGAAAATTGTGCTACTTTGTGTTCCGCAAGGACTACGATACCCATAAGAAGAATCCCAATGAGCTGCTGGACGAGTCCAAGCGGTATGTGGTAGGTGCCGGTATCAACACCCGGGACTATGCCCAGCGTGTCCCCGCACTGGTGGAAGCCGGAGCGGATGTGCTGTGTATCGACTCTTCCGAGGGCTTCTCCGAATGGCAGAAGCTGACCATCGACTGGATCCGTGAGAAGTACGGCGACAGCGTGAAGGTGGGTGCCGGCAATGTGGTGGATGCGGATGGTTTCCGTTTCCTGGCAGAGTGCGGCGCGGACTTTGTGAAGGTGGGTATTGGTGGCGGCTCCATCTGCATCACCCGGGAGACCAAGGGCATTGGCCGTGGTCAGGCAACAGCCCTGATCGAGGTGTGCAAGGCCCGTGACGAGTATTTCGCTGAGACCGGCGTTTATGTTCCCGTTTGCTCTGATGGCGGCATCGTTTACGATCACCACATCACGCTGGCCCTGGCTATGGGTGCGGATTTCGTGATGCTGGGCCGTTATTTTGCCCGGTTCGACGAAAGCCCCACCAATAAGGTGAGCATTGGCGGCACTTACTACAAGGAATACTGGGGCGAAGGCTCCAACCGTGCCCGCAACTGGATGCGTTACGACCTGGGCGGGGACAAGAAGCTGTCCTTTGAGGAGGGCGTGGACTCTTATGTGCCCTATGCAGGTTCTTTGAAGGACAATGTGGCACTTTCTTTGAGCAAGGTCCGGTCCACCATGTGTAACTGCGGCGCACTGACCATCCCCGAATTGCAGCGCAAGGCCAAGCTGACCCTGGTGTCTTCCACCAGCATCGTTGAGGGCGGTGCCCATGACGTGATCCAAAAGGAAAAGAGCGTTTCCATCAAATAATGTTTCCGGCAAACTTGAATGTGCCTGGATGCATTTTCTGATGGGACATGAAAAACATCAGAATATGCCGTTTTCTGTGACTGACGGATCAGTGGAGCACCACAGGGAGCAGAAAACGAGGGGTTCAGCCCCTAAATGCCGACCGTCTGGGCACAGTTGACTCATACGCATTGCGTGTATGGGTCAATTGTGCCCATTTTTATGTTTTGGAGGTTTATATGAAGAAGATCGGAATCGTTATGGGAAGTGACAGCGACCTGCCCATCATCCGCAAAGCAACAGATATGCTGACAGCGCTGGATATCCCCTATGAAGTCCATGTATACTCCGCCCACCGCACCCCTGAGGAGGCCCGGCAGTTTGCCCTGTCCGCCCGGGAAAAGGGCTTCGGTGCCATCATTGCCGCAGCAGGCATGGCGGCCCACCTGGCAGGTGCCATTGCCGCCAATACCACATTGCCCGTGATCGGTATTCCCTGCAAGTCCTCCGTCCTGGAGGGCATGGATGCGCTGCTGTCCACCGTACAGATGCCCACAGGCATCCCGGTGGCGACCGTTGCCATTAACGGCGGCGGCAATGCGGCACTGCTGGCAGCCCAGATCCTGGCTGTGGAGGATGCGGCTCTTGCGGCCCGGCTGGAGGAAAAGCGGAAAGCGGATGCCGCGGCAGTTCTTGCCAAGGACGCACGCATTCTGGAACAATTGTAAGGTAAACCATGACGGCACCGCCGTCTTTATCACCCGTCCATTTATCTGTAACCATTTAGAAGGAGTCGATCAATTATGGAAAAAAAACTTGTTTACACCGGTAAGACCAAAGATGTGTTTGCGCTGGAGAGCGGCAATTACCTGCTGAAGTTCAAGGATGACTGCACCGGCAAGGACGGTGTGTTCGATCCCGGCGAGAATGCGGTGGGTCTGACCATTGAGGGCGTGGGTGATGTGAACCTGCGGATGTCCATTTATTTCTTTGAGAAGATCAATGCTGCTGGTATCCTGACCCACTATGTCAGCGCGGATCTGGAAAATACCACCATGGAAGTGCTGCCCGCCAAGGTGTTCGGTAAGGGCCTGGAGGTCATCTGCCGGTATAAGGCAGTGGGCTCTTTCTACCGCCGTTACAGCGATTACTGCGAAGAGGGCGCGGATCTGCCCGCTTATGTGGAGACCACCTTTAAAAATGATGCCAAGGGCGATCCTCTGGTGACCAAGGACGGCCTGGTGGATCTGGGTGTGATGAGTGCTGCCCAGTACGATTCTTTGAAGGATATGACCCAGCGCATCACCAAGATCGTGGCCGACGATCTGAAGGAAAAGGGCCTGGATCTTTATGATATCAAGTTTGAGTTCGGCTATGATGCCAATGGCAATGTGATGCTCATTGACGAGATCGCTTCCGGCAATATGCGTGTCTACCGGGATGGCAAGTATATCGATCCCATGACCCTGAACAAGCTGTTCTTCGCTTGATTTCGGAAAGAAAAGACCTGAGAGGAGACCATCATGGGCGGCTATTTCGGAATCGTTTCCCGGCAGGACTGCATGGAGGACGTGTTTTTTGGCACCGACTACCATTCTCATTTGGGGACCCACCGGGCGGGGCTTGCGGTTTACGATGAAACCATCGGCCTGCAGCGGCAGATCCACAGCATTGAACATTCCCCCTTCCGTTCCCGGTTTGATCACGTTTTTGAGCAGATGCAGGGAACATCAGCCATCGGCTGCATCAGTGATTTTTATCCCCAGCCGCTGTTGATCCGCTCCAAGCTGGGCATCTATGCCATCAGTGTCACGGGAGCGGTGAACAACGCCGATGCGCTGGTTGGAATGTACCTGGAAGAAAGCGGGGGGCATTTCGATGCCATGACCGGCGGCAATGTCAACGCAACGGAATTGGTGGCGGCGCTGATCAATTTGAAGCAGGATTTTGCCCAGGGCATTCGCTTCGTACAGCAGCAGATCGACGGTGCGGTGAGCATCTTGATATTGAAAGCCGACGGGCACATTATCGCCGCCCGGGATCGTCTGGGCCGCCTGCCTATGTGGCTGGGAAAACGGGAGGACGGTTACAGCGTTTCCTTTGAGCCCTTTGCCCACCAGAAGCTGGGCTTTGAGGATGAGCGGGAGCTTGGCCCCGGGGAGATCGTGGAGATGTCCGTGGAGGGGATCAAAACGCTGGTCCCCGCGGGGGAGGAGATGCGTATTTGTGCGTTCCTGTGGAGCTACTACGGATTTTCAAGTTCTTCCTATGAGGGGGTCAATGTGGAGCTGATGCGCTACCGCAATGGCAAGATCCTGGCCCAGCACGACAGGGAAGCGGGAAACACGGAGAATGTGGACTATGTCTGCGGAATGCCGGACAGCGGCACTCCCCATGCCATCGGCTATGCCAATGAAAGCCATCTGCCCTTTGCCCGGGCCTACATCAAGTACACCCCCAGCTGGTCCCGGAGCTTTACACCGACGAAGCAAAGTGACCGCAACCGCATTGCGAAAATGAAGCAGGTCCCGGTGCCGGAATTGATACAGGGAAAAAGTCTTTTGCTGGTGGACGATTCCATCGTCCGGGGCACCCAACTGCGGGAAACGGTGGAATTTCTATATGACAGCGGCGCAAAGGAAGTGCACATGCGATCTGCCTGTCCGCCCATTATGTTTAACTGCAAATATCTGAACTTCTCCCGGAGCAACAATGAGATGGATCTCATTGCCCGCCGCACCATCATGGAGCTGGAGGGGGAGGAAGGCTTTCGGCATCTGGAAGAATACAGCGTTGGCACCACCCACCGGGGCAAGGAACTGCGCCGGCTGCTGGCGGAGAGGCTGCATCTGGGATCACTGGATTTTCAGTCCCTGGAGGGAGTCATCGAAGCCATTGGCCTGCCAAAATGCAAGCTGTGTACCTACTGCTGGAACGGCAAAGAATAAGAAGTTGAAGGAGAATACCAATGGATCATAAGAATTCCCAGTCTGCCAGCTATGCGGCAGCCGGTGTGGATATCACCGCTGGATACAAGGCGGTGGAGCTGATGAAAAAGCACATCGCCAGAACAAAAAATGACGGTTGCCTGGATGATGTGGGCGGCTTCGGCGGCTGCTTCGGCCTGCCC
>CAZVAB010000100.1:0-5559 GCA_964625045.1 uncultured Oscillospiraceae bacterium
AACTCACGCATTTTTTTTCTTGCATCAATATCACGCTCATTATATTTCTCATTAATTTTAATAACAATAAAAGTAATCAACAAATAGGAATTTAATAGTTTGTTTATAAACTGAATATAATTATCAAAATAATACCTAAAGTTAATAAACTTAATCCTACTAGAGATTTTTTATTGAATTTTTCTTTTAATACCAGAAATGAAAACAACATAGTTAATAAAATAGAGAGTTTTCCAATTGAATTTACAGCTATCGGATTTACACCAGCTATGTTTAATGCATAGTATTCACACAACCATGCTCCACCTGTAGCTAAACCAGAAAGTGTTAGGAATATCCAACTCTTCTTTGTAATATCTAAAATACCTTTATATTCTTTTTTAGACAATGCTATTATTGAAGCAAATACAAAAACAATAATCGTTCTAAGTAACGTACCTAAATCAGATGATATACCTTTTAACCCTATCTTGACAAATAAGGCCACTAGACTAGCAAATATAGCCGATGCTATTGCATATATTAGCCAAGCTTTTGATTTTGTTTCTTGTCCTTCTTTTTTATTAATCATAAAAATCGTTCCAATCAATATTAATACAATAGATAAAATAAGCATGCATATTATCAATATGCTTCCTCCTTTAGTCGTATCATCAAAAAAGAATATTAAAAACAAAATACTCGTTAATACAAAGCTTGATTTATCAATAGGAGCTACTTTATTAATATCTCCTAATTTGATAGCTTTATAATAGCATAGCCATGAACAACCAGTTGCCAATCCCGAAAAAATTAAAAATATCCAATTTTGTAAAGTTAAATTGCCAATTTCTTTTATACTACCAGTAATCAAACACATTACAACACAACAAACTATAACTACACCTGTCCTATAAGCTGTAGCAAAATTTGATTTTACAGCTTTAATTCCAATTTTGGCAAAAATAGTTGTAAGTGATGTAGAAATTGCACCTATAAGTGCTAAAATTAACCATAACATAATAATACCTCGTTTCTACTTAAACGAAATAAAAACTCCCATCGTAAATGATGAGAGACAATTACATTTATTATTCACCCATCATTCAAGCTTTAGCACCATACCTATAGGCTGGTTGCTGAAGAGTCATAGAGCTTGTCTCTCGTCTTCTCTTTATGGTAATTTAATTATATCAGTTATTCAATATGTTGTAAATATGTTTGACATATAAATTCTAATTTATAGGTTAATTTTATCATAAATTTCATATAATTTATATATGATATTTCACATTGAAAAAGAAACAACAAAAAAATACCGATATTTCATAAGATTTACCGGTATTTCATTTATTATATTATTTTAGTATGTTTTGAAAAGAAATCACTATGATTATTTCGTATTAATCTTTACTATAAATTATAGTATCATCTTCCATGATAATTTCTTTAAACTTTTTATTATCTAATACAGTGGTTTCTAATAAAGATTCAATTGAATCGAAGACACCTAAAACGTCATACATATCTTTACCAGTTTCAATATGTTCTTCCATTGTTCGCAAAACTTTATATAAAAATACATATTTCCTCCTGGTTCTAAACACATTCTATATAACTGATTTTTATAATAAAATTCTATTCCAATATGAAATTCATCACCAATTTCGTGCTTAGCATCGAACTCATTAATAAAATCATCCAAACACCTATATTCATTTTTTCTCATATGTATTTTTTTCCTTTCTTTAATTGTGCAACAGCGTTATCAAAGACCCGTACTGCAATGTATCTTTTTTCAATTAAAGATTTTAGTTCAGCAGTAACCGTTTTAGGATTTTTGTTGAATAATGAATGTGTAAGTTGATTTCTCTTGTCTCTCCATCATTACTGATAGATGCTTCTATTCATTTTCTCAATCTTTAATTATTATTTTTCAATCAAGTCTTCCATTGAACACCCGAGAGTTTTTGAAAGGCGGTATAGAGTGTCTACGCTTGCTTTGTTTATGTCTTTATTGCGTTGTTCGTACATTTGAATAGACCGTAGACTCACTCCCGATTTATTTGCAAGCTCCGCCTGCGTACAACCATACGCTAAACGAATACGCTTCAAATTCGTTTCACTGAAAACCGTTTTGATTTTTTCGTCTATTATATCGACAAACTTACTTATATCCGCCTCGTGCAAGGTGTAATACATATTTTGCAAATCCTCAAACGAAACAACCGTAAATATCTCGCTGAATTTTCTATCCGAATACCACTGATAATATGCTACCGCCCAACCAATCCAATATTCTCTTGAACGTCCTATCGATTCAACAGAACTTGCATTGATTTCCTTATTTGTGGTTTCCTCTAAAATTTCCAAAACAAGCTCAATTCCGCTTTTGCCAACAAGACAGTTCGGTTCACCCTTTTCCATCCTTTTACTGATTGAACTTACCAAGAATAACTTGATAAAATCCTCACCCGATATATTGCAAATGTTGACGGCATAGTCAAAGGCATCGCCTAAAACCTGCTGTGCTTTACTCAGATATATTTCTTGGTATGCGTGCGTCATCGTTTGTTATACCTCCTCTAATAATATCTTGAATATACAAGCCGTCACTTTCTTCCTCAAGCATTGCAAGGTACATTTGATTGGCATTATCATCTCTTGCCTTACGAAGGTCATAATATTCTTCCTTTTTCGCAATTTCAAAGCCTTTATATCTAAGACACGAAAATGCGTACTGCGATTTGATTACTATTTGTTCACCGAGCTTTCCAAGCCGCATAGCCCTTGCAAACTGCTCAACGGATATAGCATTGTTCAAAAATGATTCAGCATAATCAAAATACGAATCGTCCGCTCGGTATCCCGTGATTACGTCATATGCATTTACATTGATGCTAAAATTATCAATCAAATATTTTTTTGCTCTGCGAGCGACGGGAGTCTTTAAGGAAAACAACCGATGCTCCACCAAAACTGCAATCCAGTTAAGTATCGTGTACTTGGAACTGTTCAGGTTCAGTATTTTTAAGTACTCGGTATTTAATTCATATTCGATCGCAAATCCGTCTCGCAAAGACGAAACTGCCCATTCCTTTGCGAGGTCTATGCTTTGCGTACAATAAAAGCCCAAACCAAAATCGTTATTCTTCTTTCCCACACCAAAAACAGGTGTTTCTATATTCTTTTCCGAGCCGTGATAGATGGTAATGAATTTTCCCATTTCAATATCCTCCGCCTTTATTTGATAATAATATATCACCAAAGTGATAGTTTGTCAAGAGGACACTCCTGCTTTTTTTGATTTTATTATCACCAAAGTGATAGTTTTTATGCCTATAAATTTTCTATTATTTTTTACTGATGCAACACCATGGTCTAGAGACTATGTTAGACGTTGTAATTGTTCTTTAAAAGTCTACAAATAAGAAATTATCAATACACTTTTGAAATCGTGTTTTTGAGTATAATAAAAGCACCTACCATTTTGATAGATGCTTACCTTATCGTTGTTTGCTTTCCCTTATTTCTTAACAGATTTTAAGGTATTAGGTTTCCTTATAAGGGTAATTTATAATTATAATTTTCACTTCAATCTATAATAACAAATAGATTTACCGCTACCATCACGCTTTAATTCACCAAGTTCAATAAGTTTTCTTAATGCTCCTTCAATACTGCTTATGCTAAGTGAAGGACATTGTTCACGAATATCTTGTTTATTAAATCGTCCGATTTTATTCATTGATGCACGTCTTACAATTTCTAGTGCTGATAGTTTTGTTTCCACCAATGCAAAACGATCTTCAAAATCTTTATAAGCAGCTAAAATTGTTCCCAAAAGATATTTAATAAATGGAACAACATCTTCTTCTCCTTCATGCCAACATATTTGAGATTTTGCAAGTGCATCATAATACAAATCTTTATTCTTTGCTATTTTTGCCTCAAGCGATATATATTTACCGACATAAAAACCACTACGATATAAAAGCAATGTAGTAAGTAATCTACTCATTCTTCCGTTTCCATCATTGAATGGATGAATACACAAAAAATCATGAATGAATATAGGAATTGCAATCAATGGCTCAACTTCAAAGTTTCCTATAACTCGATTATATTCATTACAAATATTCTCAAGAGCTGTAGGTGTTTCAAATGGATCTAACGGAGTAAATAATGTTTCCACTCTTCCGTCAGGATAAGTTGCACTAATGTAGTTTTGAACAGTCTTAGTTCTACCGGCAACAGGGTTATTCATATGACTATATAAGATTTTATGAAGTTGAAGAATATAGTTTGTTGTAATAGGAATTGCATCAAAACTTTTATGAATAATTCCAAGAACATCTCTATAACCTGCGATCTCTTGTTCATCTCTATTTTTAGGAGTTGTCTTTTCTGCAACTAATTGTTTGATACGTGTATTTGTAGTTACAATTCCCTCAATAGCATTAGATGCCTCTGTACTTTGAATTTTCGCAATCTCTACTAACTTTTCTAATTCTTCAGGACGTTGTTTTAAGTATAATTCCTGTTTTCCAGCCTCTTTATATATTGCTGCTATCAATCTGAGAACATCGCCGTCCCATTTCAAATCTTTTATTTGAGAATAATTAAATGAACGCATAAGCCACCTCCTAGTTTGCCCTTTTATTATATCAAATTTTAAGGGAAAAGTCAACAGTATCAGCTTATTTTCCCTTAATATTATTGTCGAAATAAGGAGAAATATTCATATAAAAAGAAAACTCTTCAAAGATGGGTTTAGTTAGGGATTTTCTAATTTGCATCTTAAGAGGTAAAAAAAAGAACCATACTCAAGAGTTATTAGCTCAAGGGTATGGTTTTTTCGTTGTTTTATTTATTCTTCTATAAATCTAGCCTTTAAGTTGTTACAGTGTATGTATTATTTTATATTAGACCAAACCAAATTCTTTGCGTAATCCCTTAGGCATAAATTCTTCCCAAAATTCATCATCGACGATATTAACAAAATCTTTTAACTTGATTATTTCAATCGTTTGAACTCGAATTTTTACACACGAAACCCCACGCTCGGTAGTGGGTATTTTAGTGGTAGAGATTAGACTCCCCCTACCCCTAGGTGTTAAATTATTCTCAATTTTTGCTAAAAAATTAGTAATTCGTGAGAAAGCTTAGAAACTAGCTATTTTTGTTCAAATTGGGATAATAGCCTCATCGCTTGGTTCATAGCAAAAGACGGATGAGCCAACTGATGAAATTATTATCCATCAGCTTATGATAGTGTTATTATTTGTGCTCCTTGCATTAATCTTTTTTGAAGTGTTTCTATTAAGTGTGAATCAACATTCATTTCTTTCCATGATGATAATGCTCTATTAGTTACAATAAATATACTTCTTGTTTCTTGTAAAAACATTATAAGTTTATAGAATAATGTCAATTCTTCAAGTGATGGTGTTACATAAAATACATCATCTATTATTACAACATCAGAGTTTAATATATTGTTCCAGCATTTCTTCTTTATTTTAGATTCAAGTAATAAATCATCAAGTGTTATATAAATTACCTTTGTTCCTTTTTCTA
>CAZVAB010000101.1:0-5479 GCA_964625045.1 uncultured Oscillospiraceae bacterium
AGATGTTTGCACAGGTTGACTGTTCGTATTGCAAATTGAAAACTTTTCTGTTCCAAGATACCGTTCATAACTTTCAACTTTCCGCTTTCATCTTTACACTCAAAAACCTTCCATGCGGTGACAATACCGAATTCCACCACATCCGCATATTCTTTTGTGCCTCTGATTTTTACACGGGGAGACACCCGTGGTGGGGCGAAAGTGCCGGATCCACGGCGCTTATTTTACCACGGTGGGCCGTCGGTTGTCAACAGAAAATAAAATGCCGGGGCGGTTTCCCTGCACCACTGGGAAATGTTATGAAAATCATGGCTTAAAAATGTGATATTTGCACAAACTGTTGCAAATCCCCCTGGGGATTTGCAGGATTTCCCTTGACATTCGCTCTATTGGCGGGTAAAATAAACTTGGGTATAATGTACACCGGCGGGAAGAACCTTTCACCGGTGTTTCAGGATAACCGGCGTGAGCCGGGGAAACGCGTTTTGCGCCTTGTGGCGCTGTTTGTTTGATGTTTATTTGCCTGGAAACGGGCAGATTTTTGCCTGCAAATTGCACATTGGGAGCACTGCGCCCACCCCTTTCGCTTATGCCAATTTAGTGAAGGAGGTGCGCTTAGAAATTATGGAACTTTTGGATATTATTCTGATCGTCTTAGGCGTTGTTCTGGGCATTGCCATTGGCTTCGGCATCGGCGTGATGTACCGGAAAAAGGTCGCCGAGCGGGAGATCGGTTCTGCGGAAGCGGAAGCAACCCGCCTGATCAACGAAGCCATCCGCAGCGGTGAGAGCCGCAAGAAGGAAATGCTGCTGGAAGCCAAGGACGAGATCCATAAATCTCGCACAGAGTACGAAAAAGAAGTCAAAGAGCGCCGGGCCGAGCTGAGCAAATCGGAGCGCCGCCTGGAGCAGAAGGAAGCAACCCTCGATAAGAAAACCGACGCATTGGAGCGCAAGGATGAAGAGCTGAACAAGAAGCTCACCGCTGTTGCCCAGACCCAGGCGGAAGCCGAGCAGGTCAAGCAGCAGCAGCTGACCACACTGGAAAGCATTTCCCAGCTGACGCAGGAGCAGGCAAAGGCTCTGCTGCTGGAGAGCGTGGAAAATGATGTCCGTCACGAAACTGCCATGAAAATCAAGGAGATCGAGCAGCAGCTGAAGGACGAGGCCGAGGAAAAGGCCCGGGAGGTCATCGCCACTGCCATCCAGCGCTGCGCTGCTGACCATGCGGCGGAAACCACCGTCTCCGTTGTGGCCCTGCCCAACGATGAGATGAAGGGCCGCATCATCGGCCGGGAAGGCCGGAACATCCGCACTTTGGAGACCATCACCGGTGTGGATCTGATCATTGATGATACCCCCGAGGCCATCACCGTCAGCAGCTTCGATCCCGTCCGCCGGGAAGTGGCCCGTCTGGCCCTGGAGAAGCTCATTGCCGACGGCCGCATCCACCCCACCCGCATCGAGGACATGGTGGAAAAGGCCCGGAAGGAAGTGGACCGCACCATCCGGGAAGAGGGCGAGCGTGCTTGCTACGAAACCGGTGTCCACGGACTGAACCCCGAACTGATCAAAATTCTGGGCCGCCAGAAGTACCGTACCTCTTACGGTCAGAATGTGCTGAACCACTCCATGGAAGTTTCCCATATCGCTGGCCTGATGGCTGCCGAGTTGGGCGTGGATGTGGCAATGGCCAAGCGTGCGGGTCTGCTGCATGACCTGGGCAAGTCCATCGACCATGAGGTGGAGGGCAGCCATGTGCAGTTGGGCGCAGATCTGGCCCGGAAGTATAAGGAGAATCCTGTCATCGTCAACGCCATCGAGGCGCACCACGGCGATGTGGAGCCCAAGACCGTAATCGCTGTGCTGGTGCAGGCGGCTGACGCAGTGTCCGCAGCCCGTCCCGGCGCCCGCCGTGAGAATGTGGAGAACTACATCCGCCGGCTGCAGAAGTTGGAGGAGCTGACCGGTTCCTACCCCGGCGTTGAGAAGGCTTACGCCATCCAGGCAGGCCGTGAGGTTCGCATCATGGTCAAGCCCGAGGTGGTTTCCGAGGATAATATGATCATTCTGGCCCGGGACGTGGCTAAGAAGATCGAGGCCGAGCTGGAATACCCCGGCCAGATCAAGGTCAATGTCATCCGGGAAACCAAAGCGGTCGAATACGCAAAGTGATCCCAATAACAAAATCCCCAACCGCAAGGTTGGGGATTTTTGCATGGGCTTATTGCGGATTTTCGGTTTGTTCGGACCATTCCGGGAAATCGCTGTGCTAGGGGGATTGATCCGTTTTCCTGTGCGCATCCAAAATAGGGCGGGCGATCCCTTCGCCGATGGTAAAGCTGCGAATGTCAAATTCTGCCTGGGCTGCCGCTTTGCGCTCCAAGATGCTTCGTGCGCGTTGGGCAACGGTTTTGTCCGGCGCATCCAGAAGGGTTGCAATATAAGGCGTTGCGCCGGAAGAAAGAGAACTCAGATGGGAAAGGTCAATGTTATCCAGCTTTCCCGCCTGGTAAGCGCTGACATTGTAGGCAGCTACAGCCGTATCCACATCCACCCAGGAAACCAGCGCCCCCATGGAAAGCCCCAGAAGCAGCACCGCTTTCATGTAGGCAAATTTCGGCTGGAACAGCCAAATCGTGACCAGGATGGTGGTCAGACCCAAAAAGAGCATGATGACTTCCGTCAGCACCCGCAGCCGGGTCAGGCCAAAGGCGTGGATATACAGCAGCATCTTGGCGCTGGCGCTGACCACGAAAAACAGGCTCACCATGCCGATGCCGGCGCAGAAAATCCTGGTCAAAAGGGGCAGGTTTCCCTTTTCGCTCCGGGAAAACGCAGCGGCTGCGGCGATGACGCACAAATTCAGCAGGCACAGCAGGACCATTTCAAAGAAGCCCCGGCGGGCATATTCCGCAAGGGTGTAGTTCTCCGGCAAAATGCCGGACAGTCCGCCCACAAAATAGGCCAGCTGGCTTGCCAGATACACCACATACACGGCGGTCACGGCACCCAGCACGGTGTTCACCGTCAGCGGATGGAGCCGAAAAAAGCGGATTTGGGTGGCCTGCGCCGGTGTTTCCTGTACCAGTGCCACGCACAGGGTATAGACCACGGGAGCGGCGAAGCAGGTGAAAATGATCACCACCATCGGCTCTTCCCCATTGATGGCGGGGAGCAGATTCAATAATCCCTCAAAGGCGGCATCGGCGCTGGCCAAAAGCAGCAGCAAGATGATGACCAGCGGCAGCGCGACCACCAATCCCAAAAGGACGGCAGCGCTGCTTTTGTTTGCTTTTTCCACCTTTTTCCCGGCAGCGGACAGTCCACGAAGGGCTTCCGGCAGCTTGCCGAGACCCAGGCAGAGCACCGCTCGGGGCGCATCATGCAGGGAGAGCACTCCCGCCGGGTCCCGAGTGGACTGCCCCGCCTGAATGGTCAGCCCCAGCGGGACGGACACGCAAAGAAAGCACACCATGACAAATTTTACAAATGCGTCATCCGACCGGACAAAGGATGCGGCGATAACCACGGACAGCCCCAGCAGCGCCCCGCTGTATGGGGTGATTTTCTTTCCGCTGCGGCAAAGATATACCGTGGAAGTGGCAATCAGCGCCACCGCCGCCAGAGCGAAGCCCAGATTCAGCCCACCGTAGAGAACAAAATCCACCAGAGCGGCGCACACAACTACCACAGCGGCCCCGAAGCGCAGCTCCCGCTTCCCGGTATCGTATGTTACCTCTTTGGGTGGGATGTACCCTTCTTCAAAGGGCAGTTTTTCAGATTCATTCATGGGGAATCCTCCTTTTTAATAGCAGACGAAAGGGATCCTTCACCTCTTTGGTTTTATAGATAAAATAGGATGACAGCGGCGACCAGAAACAGGATGGATACCACCATCGCTGCTTTGGCAATACGCCGCAAGATGCCCAAATTTCGTTTCACAGCGATGGATGACGCGATCAGGCTGAACAGGGAAACGGTAAACAGATCGATCCCGGATTGCCAGCCGATACCGAAGCAATCGATCCCGCTGGTGCCGGGTGTATTGGAAAGGCGTTCCAGTGCAAGGTGGATGTCCCACAAACCCCAGATCAGGGTCACAAGACAATACCCTGAAAATACCAGCGAAAGGAGAAAGCTCAGCCGTCCACGGGGAAGTGCTTTTGTTCTGTTCATAAGCACCGCCTGAAGAGCGCCCAAATGCCCCAGCAGATCCCGGTCAGAAGGAGCAACCAGACGGACAGCAGAAAAAAGAACAGATATCCAAAGCCGTCCCAGCCATCCGCTCTTTGTGCCATCACCGCAAAAGCGATGGCAGATACGATCATGGCCCCGGTGGGGATCAGCCTGACTCCGGTGTGCTTTCTTTTGAAACACAGCAGAAGCTGTACCGCTACGATGATGGCCGATGTCAGGCAAACAACAAGTGTCGGTATCGATATCGATGGGATAAAGGATCTATGTGCCATTGTGTTCTCCTCCTGTTCTTGCAATGGTTGAAAGAAAATGCGTTTTCTTTTGGTATGCGCCTCATTCGTCGGGGAGAAACTCCAAAAGATCCCCCGGCTGGCAGTTCAGTTCCCGGCAGATGGCTTCCAGTGTGGCGAAGCGGATGGCCTTGGCCTTGCCGGTTTTTAAGATGGAAAGATTGGCGGGTGTTAGGCCGATGCGGTTGGCAAGCTCCTGAGAGCTCATCTTCCGCCGGGCCAGCATCACATCCAGATTGACAATGATAGACATGGCGTTCACCTCAAATGGTCAGATCATTTTCTTCCCGGATGCGCACAGCGGCATCCATCACAGAGACCACCACGCTGACCATCAGGCACAAAAAGCCCATGATCACCACCAGGAAGATCAGCGGCAGATAGCAGGCCGCGGCGGGAATGCAGATCAGCCCAACGCCGCCGCAGCAATAGCAGATCCGGCGAATGCGGGCCACATTGTCCCGGGTGAACACATCCCCCCGGCGGATGGAGCCCAGCAGCCGTTCCACATTGAAAAGCGCCGCCTCGATCACCACCACGCAGCAGTAGAAAGATGCCAGGATCACAGCCTTGTCCCGGTCGGACAGGGGCCGGAAGCCCTCGTACCAGTCCAAAATGGCGGGAAGGAAAAACACCAGCAGGAACACGATCAGCGCAACGATCCGGTTGGCCCACCGGGCAAAGGAAACATAATGTGTGTTGTTTTTCATGGAAATTACCTCCTTGTGCAATCAATGTACCATGGAAATTATCGTTTGTCAATAATAAATTATTAAATTTCGGAAATTTGTAAAAAGCCCTCTCCAGTAGGAGTGGGCTTTTTACAACACGAACTGCACCAAAAGTTTTGTCATTTCGAGCGAAGCGAAGCGGAGTCGAGAAATCTACGCACTTCCGGGAGATTTCTTGTAAGCCAAGTGCCAAGATCCCTCGACTGCGCTCGGGATGACATGAATTTTAGGTTGTGCAAGCAGTTTCCCAAGGCCCTC
>CAZVAB010000102.1:0-5471 GCA_964625045.1 uncultured Oscillospiraceae bacterium
CCGGACAGCTCCTACGGCTATGCAAAACGGATGAACCTTTTTCCAAAAGATGAAAAGCGTCATGTACAGGATGCTGTTCGTTCACTAATGCGGAAAATGAATATTGTCACAGTTGAGCTTCCAAACAATTATGAGAAGGCTGATTTCTGTGGCGCAGACCTTCTTGAACCATGTACTGATATAGAAAAAAGGTTTGCTCCGAAGAGATATGCGGTCAATGGTGCGAATATGTATAAGCCGATTCCAAAGGAAGAGGAAGATGATTGGCTTCGCAACTATTGCAGTCAAATTACGGAAGATAAGGTTGTATGCTATTGCATGGCTTGTCTGGATGGAATTAATCGTGGAGGCAAGACAGGAAAACATTTGCTTGAATTGTTGTTTCCTGAGAACTGAAGATTCAAGTTTATATGACCAGACATATTCCCTACAACACAGGGAGTTGATATGTTCCCGTCAATATATGACATTAACGGCATTGTCTCACCCCATGTGGAGACGGTAGTGCTGCTTTCAAAAAAGGGTATGCTGCCATAAAAGAGTCCGACGAAGCAGTGGATTACAAGGTGGTTGACTATTATAAAAATATGACTGATGGGTATGCAGAGTATTTTTCTGAAAGCAAATCAATGAAATAAATTCCAAATTGCAGAGATGGATATATTCACAACAATACCGGCAAAGAGATAGGCTGTGTCAAGAGGAGGGCGTGTTAATGAAATATATGTCATTTAATTCATCCTGTGCGTTTGCAGGCGTTGCCAATATGCTGCAGCAATTGGGGATCGATGTTCAAGACAGGGATATCGCGCTGGGAATGAAATTGCCCTACTTGTTTGTCAAAGAGGACGATGTCTATCTAAGCGGCCCCATGCTGCAATCCGCCTGCTGGTTTAACCTGTACTTGAATCCGCTGGGGTATGCCATGGTGGAAACGCCCGTCCACCGGGAAACGGTACCTGCGTTTTTGCGGAAGAAAAGTCTTGCCATGATGGGTCTTCGTATTTCGCCGCGGGAAAAGCACGCCGTTATCTTTCTGGGAATGGATGGCGAAACGTTTCTGTTGCGAAACAACAAATGGGAAAACAGCGATGAACCGGAGCTCCTGCGGCTCACCCGGCAGGAATTGCTGGCACGGCTGGATGAACAGGTAATGATCGCACATCTGGAACAAAGCCCCAGAATCGTGCCTGATTTTCAGCCGCTGCTGCGACAATCCTGTGCCGTTCTTGCACAACTGAAGGACTCTATTGGCGCTTTTTGCGCCACAGAGAAAACGCCGGCAGAAATGATGGCAGCCACCAACACCCTGTTTCGCCCCATTCTCCTAGATGGTATCACCATGCTGGATTTGATTGGGCAGGATGATCTTGCCCAGCAGCTGCGTGTGGCACAAAGTGCCTTTCTAAAGACTGTCCGGGCTGGGCAGACTGCCGTGCTTGCCCAGGTGCTGGATATGACTGCTATTGAAAACGCTATGGATGCGTACATCGGTTTGATCCAATCACAGCTTTTTTCCGAACAATGACTCATTGCTTCTGACAATTGCTGAGATTTATGGAGAAGGACATACCTGGAAAAGGTGGCGGTGCCCACGGAGGAAGATCATGTTTTCCGCTGGGTAGAATACGAACGGTTAAAGGGAAAGATGTTTGTGGAGATGCAAAACTGGGCATTGGAACAATTTGCTTTGTGTGTTTTGAAAAAATAGAAAGAAAGGTGCAAGTATGTTACGGATTTTATCCATTGGCAACAGCTTTTCAGAGGATGCCACTTATTTTCTGCCGGATATTCTGAATACGGCGGGAATCAAAAACGAGATCATCAACCTACATATCGGTGGCTGCTCCCTGGAGCGGCACTGGCGGGGGATCGAAAATCACCTGAGCGAATACCAGTATCAGCGCAACGGCCGGAAAACACCCCGGAAGTGCTCGGTGGAGACGGTACTGGGAGAAGGAAAATTTGATGCCATCATCACCCAGCAGTCCAGCGCAGACACCGGCTGGGAATGCTCCTACGAGCCGTTCTTGGGACTGCTGACGGCGTATTTACGAGCGCAGTCCGACGCAAAACTCTACCTGCACGAGACCTGGGCTTATGAAGTGGGCAGTCCCCACCCCAATTTCCTGCGTTATCACCGGGATCAGCAGGAGATGTTCCAACTTCTGGAAAAGGCGTACAAGAGCCAGGCGGCGAAGAACGATATGGCCCTCATTGAGACAGGAAAGGTCATCCAGCGGGTGCGCGCGCTTCCCGCTTTCCAGGATGGCAGCCATGTCATCACCCGGGACGGCTTCCACATGAGCTTCTTGTACGGCAGATACACCGTGGCCCTGTGCTGGGCCAGAAAACTGACGGGCATCACGGTTTCCGGCAATGCCTATGTGCCGGAAGTGGACTTCATGCCCTACGAACCGGCAGATCCTGCGATCATCGCCGCCATCCAGGCGGTGGTGGATGAGATCATTCAACCTGAATAAATAGAGGAACCAATATGGGAGAAAGAAAAAAACTCAACGGCTATTATAACTACACGGTGGTGCTGACCTACATGGGAATGCTCATCGGTCTGCTGGGCATCGCCTTTGCCATGGACGACAAGTTCCAGCAGGCAATGGTGTGCCTCATGGGCGCAGGCTTCTGCGATATGTTCGACGGCGCAGTGGCTGCAACCCGGGAGCGGACGGACAGCGAAAAGCGCTT
Organism: uncultured Oscillospiraceae bacterium; assembly: GCA_964625045.1. Classification (GTDB taxonomy): domain Bacteria; phylum Bacillota; class Clostridia; order Oscillospirales; family Oscillospiraceae; genus Faecousia. The sequence goes on from CAZVAB010000102.1 coordinate 2,707, forward strand.
CGGCATCCAGATCGACTCTTTGAGCGACCTGATCTGCTTCGGCGTGCTGCCCGCTCTGCTGACCTACTGCCTGTGCGGCAAGACCTTTCCTGCCATGATGGCGGCGGGGCTGTATGCCCTGTGCGCTCTGATCCGGCTGGCTTACTTCAATGTGATGGAAGAAGAGCGGCAGGAGCGGGAGAGCGGCCGGCGCACCAGCTACCAGGGTCTGCCTGTGACCACCGCTGCTGTGGGCCTGCCCCTGTTTTACATTCTGGCGGGCTTTCTGAGCAAGGGTGTTCACGGTGTGCTGGAAACGGCGCTGACCGTGATGGCAGTGGCCTTCGTGCTGCCTTTCCCGGTGCGCAAGCCCCACGCGACCGGAAAGCTCATGCTGATGGTGGTGGGCGTGGCGGAATTCGTGCTGCTCCTGCTGGGGTTGGGTCTGTGATATGGAAAAAGAGACGTTATCCGTCCGCTTCCTGTACCAGACCCATCTGGGCCGCTTTCTGCTCAAGGGGCTGGTGCGCCCCTGGGTGTCCAAGGCGGCGGGGCGGTATTTAAGCGCCGGGTGCTCCAAATGGCTGGTGGGAGCGTATGTGAAGAAAAACGCCATTGACCTGACGGGTTATCCCCAGCGGGAATATGGCTCGTTCAACGATTTCTTCACCAGAAGCAGACACCTGGGGCAGATCGATAAGGATAAAAGCCATCTGCTCAGCCCCTGTGATGCCTACCTGTCGGTGCATCCGGTGGACGAAAACAGCGTTTATCACATCAAGCACATGGATTATGATCTGGCACGGCTTTTGGGCGATGCGGCTCTGGCGGAGCACTATGCCGGGGGGCAATGCCTGATCTTTCGCCTGACGCCCCGGCATTATCACCGCTACGGCTTTTTCTGTGACGGAACGGTGGAGAAAAACCGCCGGATCGACGGAAAGCTCCACTGTGTGCGCCCGGTGGCCTACACCACTGTACCGGTGTTCGGAGAGAACAGCCGGGAATATGTCCTGATCGGGAACAGGGAGCTGGGCAGCGTGGTGCAGATGGAAGTGGGCGCACTGCTGGTGGGCAAGATCTGCAACCATCCCAACCAAAAAGAAGTCCGGCGGTTAGCGGAAAAGGGCTACTTCGAGTTCGGCGGCTCCACCATCATCGTCCTGCTGGAAAAGGGAAAGGCGCAGCTGGATGGCCGCTTTTCCGCAGATGCGGAAGTGGAAGTGACCATGGGTGAAAAAATCGGAGAGCTGATTTAACAGCTGAGGCACTGTTTTCGTGTAATGGATTGACATTGTTTTTGTGGCGTGGTATCATAGCCGGACATGACCATTTGAAAGAATAGAAAAAGGACCTGATTTGGTATGATCAATAAATCTGATCGAGTGAAGTACATCCACTCGGATATCCGGGGCCCGCTGTACGAAGAAGCGCTTCGGATGCAGGCCCAGGGGATCCCTGTGCTGAAGCTGAATACGGGAAACCCGGCCACCTTTGGATTTGGGCTTCCGGAGAGTGTCCGCACGGCTGTCCAGGATCACCTGGATGAAGCGGTGCCCTACTGCGATGTGAAGGGAATGAAAAATGCCCGGCAGGCAATTTTGGAATATCACGAAAGCCGTGGCTTCCAGAATGTGACGTTGGACGACATTTTTGTGGGCAATGGTGTCAGCGAAGTGGCCTCCATGCTGATGACGGCGCTGGTGGGCACCGGGGATGAGGTGCTGATGCCCACACCCTGCTACTCCCTGTGGAGCAACAACGCCTTTATCTGCGGGGCGAAGCCCGTTCACTACCGCTGTGACCCCCATCATGCCTGGAACCCGGATGTGGCGGATATCCGCAGCAAGATCACGGAGAAGACCAAGGCCATTCTGGTCATCAACCCCAATAATCCCACCGGAGCGGTGTACAGCCGGGAGATCCTGCTGGAAATTGCCCAGATCGCCCGGGAGAACCACCTGGTGCTCCTGTCCGACGAGATCTACGACCGCCTGGTGATGGACGATCTGCCCTGGGATTCCATGGCGGCACTGGCACCGGATGTACCCTGTGTTACCTTTAACGGCCTGTCCAAGTCCCATATCATCTGCGGTTTCCGCTGCGGCTGGATGGTATTTACCGGTCCGGAGTTGGAGGAAGTGAAGGGAGCGGTGATGCAGCTGGCAGCCATGCGCCTGTGCGGCAACGCATTGACACAGCTGGCGATCCCCGCGGCACTCCATGACCCGGACAGCACCAGAGAAATGCTGGTTCCCGGCGGGCGGCTGTACGAGCAGAGAAAAGCGGTGGTGGAGACCCTGGAAAAAATCGAAGGCGTGAGCCTGGTGCCCAACCGGGCGGCGTTTTACCTGTTCCCCAGCATCGATAAAGCCATGTATGATTTTGAAGACGATCAGGATTTTGCCATGCGTTTTCTCCACGAAAAGCACATTCTGGTCATTCCCGGCCGGGGCTTTGACTGGCATGAGGACCTGCGCTTTCGCATCGTGATGCTCCCGGAGCCGGAGACATTGCGCCATGCCATGGAAGAGCTGGCGGATTTCCTTTCCAAGCATAAAAGATAAAAGAAACGGTGCGCAGCGGCAAAAAAGCGGCGCACCGTTTTTGTACATAAAAATTTCCCACGAGGGCGAAAATTTCACATATTTCCCTATTTTCTGCAAACACTACCTGCGGAAACAGAAAAAAGGAGAGAGGAAAATGAAAGCAACAGGCATCGTCCGAAGAGTGGATGATCTTGGAAGAATTGTCATTCCCAAGGAGATCCGCCGCACCCTGCGCAT
>CAZVAB010000103.1:0-5422 GCA_964625045.1 uncultured Oscillospiraceae bacterium
CCTCGCCGGTAGGCGAAAGGGCCGCACCTCTCCCGGCATGGCATTGCCGCAGGCCGTTATCTTAACAAATATTAAGGTAAATGAAATGTGGCGTTAAGAATATAACGGTATAATTTTATCGATTTAATACGATTCCTGGAGGAACCTGATATGAAAAAGCTCATTGCTCTTGGTTTGACCCTTGCGCTGCTGGCCCTTGCCGGCTGCGTGCCCACCACAGTCGTGGTAGGCGACTGCACCTGCGGCAACTGCGGCAGCGGCAGCACCACCCAGCCCGCCGCACCCATTGTGGACGGCACTTCCCTGAAAACCGGCTTGGCCCTGATTGTCTCCGCTTCCGGCAGTGAAAACGGCAAGATTGCCTACGATGTGACCATGGTGGGCGTTTTGGTGGATGGAAACGGCGTGATCTCCAGCTGTGTCATTGACTCTCTGGGCACAACCGTGACCCTGGAGGGCGGCAAGATCACCACCGACCTCACTGCCGATCTTCTGACCAAGAACGAGCTGGGGGACAGCTACATGATGAACAGCGGCTCCTGGCTGCAGCAGGCAGGTGCGCTGGCGAAATTCGCCGTGGGCAAGACCGTGAAGGAGCTGAAGGAAGGGGCCATCGACGAGACCGGCAAGGCCCCCGCAGGTTCCGATCTGGCTTCCTCCGCTTCCATTTATCTGGGCGGCTATGTGTCCGCCATTGAGCAGGCCGTGGAAAACGCCAAATTCCTTGGCGCAAAGCAGGGCGACACCCTGAAAATCGCCACCATTTCCGCACTTTCCGGTCAGGATGGCGACAATGTGCAGCTGGACATGGACATGACCGTTGTGTCCATGGAGGGTGAGACCATCACCTCCTGCGCCATTGACTCCCTGCAGGGCAAGGTCAGCTTCGACGCAAAGGGCACTCTGACCACCGATGTTTCCGCTCCCTTGCAGACCAAAAATCAGCTGGGGGACAGCTACGGCATGGTTGCATACGCCGGTGCCAAGTACGAATGGTATCAGCAGGCGGCTAATTTCGCCGCCTACGTCACCGGCAAGACGGCAGCCCAGGTATCCGGCATTGCCATCACCGAGGGGGGTAAGCCCGGTGACGCGGATCTTTCCGCTTCCGTGACCATCGCCATTGCCGGCTTCCAGGCGCTGATCGCCAAGGCGGCAGCGTAATGAAGCGGCTGCTGGCCGCAGCGCTCTGCTGCCTGGTGCTGCTCACGGGCTGCACCACCGAACCCCAGAAAAAGCAGTATACCGCAACCTTTCTGGATGTTTTCGACACTGTGACCACCATCACCGGGCGGGCCGAAAGCGAAGAAGCCTTTGAAACCGCCGTCAACGCCATCCACGAAGATCTGACACGGTATCATCAGCTTTTTGACATCTACAGCGACTACCACGGCCTCATGAATCTCAAGACCGTCAACGATGCCGCCGGGAAAGAAGCCGTCACCGTCAGCAGCGACATCATCACACTGCTGGAGGATTGCAAAGGCTATTACGAACTGACCGGCGGCATGGTGAACGTCGCCATGGGCAGCGTTCTTTCCCTGTGGCACGATGCCAGGGAAAATTCCACCAACGATCCCCAGCATCCCTATCTGCCGGAGGAAAGCGCCCTGACCGCAGCCGCCGCCCACACGGACATTGCCAATATCCGCATCGACCGGGAAAATTCCACCGTCTTTCTTGCGGATGCCGAAATGCGCCTGGATGTGGGTGCTGTCGCCAAAGGCTGGGCCGCCCAAAAGGTCGCGGAAAAGGCACCCGCCGGGCTGCTGATTAGCGTGGGCGGCAATGTCTGCGCCACCGGGCCCAAGGACGAACAGGGCACCCCCTGGGTGGTGGGTGTCAACGACCCGGACGGTGGGGATTATCTGCATACCTTATATATCAAGACCGGCTGCGTGGTCACCAGCGGTGACTACCAGCGGTATTTCGTGGTGAACGGCAAGCGTTATCACCACATCATCCATCCCGAGACCTTACAGCCCAGCGAGGGCTTTCGCTCCGTGACCATCGTCTGCCCGGACTCTGGTCTGGCGGACGCGCTGTCCACAGCGCTGTTCCTGCTGCCCTACGAAGACGGCAAGGCACTGGCGGAAAGATCCGGTGCGCAGGCCATGTGGGTCACGGCGGACGGAAAAATGCTTTACACCGACGGCTTTTCCCAGCTCGTCAGAACCTGATTGAGGTGAAATAATATGAAGAAACACCTGTTTTTTGGTGGTATCCACCCGAAATACAACAAAGAAATGTCCACCGGCAATACCAATTTTGCCGCCGTGACCCCGGCGCAGGTCATCATCCCCTTGCAGCAGCACATCGGTGCGCCCTGCCAGAGTTTGGTGCAGGTGGGGGAGCGGGTGCTCCGGGGGCAGAAGATCGGTGACGGCGAGGGCCTGTGTGTCCCGGTCCACGCTTCGGTCTCCGGCACGGTGGTGGCCATTGAGCCCCGGCCCCATGTGAGCGGGCGGCTGGTCAACGCCATCGTCATCGAAAATGACTTCAAAGACGACACCGTTCCCAGCGTTCAGCGCAACCCCAAGGAGATGTCCGCCGACGAGATCCTGCACATCATCCGGGAGAGCGGCATCGTGGGCATGGGCGGTGCGGCGTTCCCCGGCAATGTGAAAGCCCTGTCCGCCATTGGAAATGTGGACACCCTCATCGCCAACGCCTGCGAATGTGAACCCTACATCACCGCCGACGACTCCATCCTGCGCACCAACCCGGAGCAGGTGCTCCGGGGCATGGACATGATCCGCTCCATTTTGAACACCCCCCGCTCCGTTCTGGCTGTGGAGGACAACAAAACCGAGGCCATCGAAAAGATCCGGGCGCTTCTGCCGGAATTTCCCGCACTGACCCTGGAAGTTCTGCCCACCCGGTATCCCCAGGGCTCTGAAAAACAGCTGATCCAGGCGGTGACCGGACGGGAAGTGGAGCCGGGCAAGCTCCCCGCCAGTGCGGGCTGCGCCGTGTTCAACGTTTCCACCTTTGCCGCCATCTACCGGGCGGTATGCCTCGGTATACCCCTGACCCAGCGGATCGTCACCGTCTCCGGTGAGACGGTGCGCCAGCCTCAGAACTTCATCGTGCGCATCGGCACGCCCTTCCGGAATCTGATCGAAGCCGCCGGAGGACTGACCGATGCCACGGAGCGGGTCATCAGCGGCGGCCCCATGATGGGCTTTGCCCAGCTGGATCTTTCCGTGCCGGTGATCAAGGCCACCAACTCCATTTTGTGCCTGCCCAAGGACAAAAACGGTGCGGCGGAGAATCCCGTTTGCATCCGCTGCGGCAAATGCGTGGGGGTATGCCCCATGCACCTGCAGCCGCTGTATCTGTACCGCTTTGAAAAGGCCGGGGACGTGAAAGCCCTGACCCGTCTGAATTTGATGGACTGCATTGAGTGCGGCAGCTGCGCATTCACCTGTCCCGGAAAGCTCCCCCTGGTGGAGCGTTTCCGCAAGGGCAAACAACTTCTCCGGGAGGCGATGAACAAATGAGACTGACAACTGCCTGTTCTCCCCATATTCGGGGCAATTTCCGAACGAACCGCATCATGCTGGATGTGGTGCTGGCCCTGCTGCCCGCTCTGGCGGTGGGCATTTATGTCCATGGCATCCGGGCGGCGCTGATCGTGGTCACATCCATGGCTGCCGCCGTGGCCACGGAATACTTTTACGCCCTGCTGACCAAAAAGCGCAACACCGTGGTGGACTGCTCCGCTCTGGTCACAGGCCTGCTGCTGGCCATGACACTCCCGGTGTCCGTTCCTGTGTATGTGCCCATCATCGGCAGCGTGTTTGCCATTCTGGTGGTCAAGGCCATGTTCGGCGGTCTGGGCCAGAATGTCTTTAACCCGGCACTGGCTGCCCGGGCGGCGCTGGTGCTGCTGTTCCCCACCGCCATGACCCGCTACCCCGCTCTTGGGGTGGACGGTGTCACCGGGGCCACTCCACTGCATCACATGGTGATGCCGGGTCTGCCGAAGGAGAGCATTCTGGATATGCTTCTGGGCAACTGCCCCGGCTCCATCGGTGAGATCTCCGCTCTGGCGCTGCTGCTGGGCGGGGGCTATCTTCTGGCCCGGAAGGTCATTTCCATCCGCATTCCCGGAAGCTATCTGGGGACCGTTGCGGTGCTGACCCTCATCTTCCACAAAACCGATGCGCCCATTGCCTGGATGGCCTACAGCCTGCTCTCCGGCGGCGTGATGCTGGGTGCCATCTTCATGGCAACGGACTACGCCACTTCCCCGGTAACTGCCCGGGGCCAGGTGGTCTACGGCATCGGCTGCGGCGTGCTGACAGTGTTCTTCCGCTACTTTGGCATTTTCCCCGAGGGCGTGACCTACGCCATTTTACTGATGAACGCCTGTGTCTGGCTCATTGACCGCTACACCCCGCCCCGCCGTTTCGGCGTGAAGAAAGGAGCAAACGTATGAAAAATATCTTCATTTCCTTTCTGTCCATCGTCCTGGCTGCTGTGCTGGTGCTAGGGCTGAACCTGGGTCTTTCCGGGGTGCGGGAAGAAAATGTCCAAAAGGAGCTGCTTTTCAAAATGCAGACCCTGCTTCCCGGCAGTGAAAACTTCCAGATCGAGCCCTATTCCGGGGAAGACACCAACATTCGCACCGTTTACAAAGGGGAGACGGGCTTCGTCATCCACACCGTCACCGCCGGCTACGCCGGAGACATCGCCATGCTCATCGGCGTCTCCAAAGCGGGGACCGTGACAGGCGTGACGGTGCGGGAACTGTCCGAAACCTTGGGTCTGGGCGCAGCCGCACTGACGGACTGGGAATTTCTCGCCCAATTTCTGAACACCGACGGCAGTGCCGCCGTGGGCACCAATGTGGATGCCCTGACCGGTGCCACCGTCACCAGCAAGGCCATCACCCGCTGTGTCAACTCTGCGGTGGCCTTCGTCACCGGAGCGGACACCGGCTCCGGCGCTACTTCCTGGGGAGGTTGAGCAGATGAAAAAGAAAATCGATACACTACCTGTCTTCTTCGCTGCCGTGCTGGCGGTGACTATGACCGCCGGGGTGCTCCTGCGCACCTTCCTGCCCGCCGCCGTGCTGCCCAAGCTGGATATCCCCGCCATGGCACTTCTGGTGCTGGCGGCGCTGTTGCTGGAACACTATCTGGGAGCAGGTGAGAAACACTGCTATGGACTGCTGGCCCTTTGGGGCGCACTGGGATTCGGACTGCTGCCTGTGGCTGCCGGAATGGTGGAAGTCGCCCTTTGGTGGAAATACGCCCTGGTGGGCGGTGCGGTGCTTGCCGGTATGACGGCGCTGTTCACTAGCCTGACGGATCGGCTGCTGTCCGGTCCCGCCGCTAAGGCTGCCCCCATCATCGGCGGGGTGTGCCTGTGGCTTGCCTGCCAGTGCTTTGCCGGAATGATATTTTAAACTATG
>CAZVAB010000104.1:0-5421 GCA_964625045.1 uncultured Oscillospiraceae bacterium
CTCTTCCGTCAAAAATCAGAGATTTTTGCCACCTTCCCCAGAGGGGAAGGCTTTGACGGTGACCATCCGTTCCCAGTGGGGAGCAATGGAATGGACCTGCGCAAAAAAGCCCATGGCGCATGGCCATGGGCGAAATATCTTACAGCGGTTTTTGCTTGATTTTGGCAAATTTCCGGGGGTAGCATCCCGGGGTGGGGGCGATTTTTTTCAGCAGGATTACGGAATGTACGGCATCGTCGAACCGAAAATCCAGGATCTGCTCCACCTGCAGGCCCAGCTTTTTGATGGCGTTCTTGCTTTCCGCCAGTTCTTCCCGGGCGGCGGAGCCTTTCAGGGCCACCACATAGCCTCCCACGCAGACGAAAGCCGCCGTCAGCTCCAGCAAAATGGGCAGCCGTGCCACAGCCCGGGAAGTGGCCACATCGTAGCTTTCCCGGCAGGTTTGCACCGCTTCTTCAGCCCGGGCGGTGACGCATTGGGCGGAAATGCCCAGCTCCGGCAGCACTGTTTCCAGCCATTTCATCCGCTTGCCCAAACTGTCCAGCAGGGTCACCTGGGTGTCCGGGCAGGCAATGGCCAGCGGCACGCCGGGAAATCCCGCACCGCAGCCCACATCAATGAGACGTTTTCCCGTAAGATCCACACTGGCGGCAACGGTCAAACTGTCCAGCAGATGCAGCTTGGCAACGCCTTCATCGTCGGTGATGCCGGTGAGGTTCATCACCTCGTTCTGCTTGACCATGGCGGAGCCAAAGGCGCAGAGCTTCCGGCAGGTCTCTTCCGGCAGCGGCAAACCCAGCTCCGGAAGCCCCTGCATGAGGGTTTCCAGCATTTTATCCATATCAGCCCTCCGTGGTGCCAACGATGAAAACATCGTTGGGGTCCATGGGATCAAAGGCATTTTCGTCCTTGTCGTCAATGTGGGCGGGCAGATAGATCTCCTGCAGATACCAGCTTACCAGCAGATCCGTCACCTCGCCGTAGGAGCGGGTGCCGCTTTCGTCGCCGCTGGCCTGAATGTAGGAGTTGTTCACCTTGTTGGCAAAATCCACAGAGTCCGCATCCTGCACGGTGTTGTAGTAGGCCTTGTAGTCCTTCAGGTCGGCCATCAGCTGCTCGTTGATGCCGTCGTAGATCTGGTTTGCGGCGTTGGCAGCGGTGGAAGTGGAGATGCTGGCAAGGGCATTATAGCAGTAACGGAAGGCCATAAAGTACCCGGAATATTGATAGATCACATCAGAATTGGCCCGGCAGGCAAGGAAAGCTGCCAGATTGGCATCCCGCTCCGGGGCGATGCACATCCGGTGGGCCATTTCATGGCAGATGGTCCAGGGCAGAGAGACAGCGTGGGTGTTGGGATTGACCGCGGCTTCGCCGGTCAGGGGCATGGTCACGCCGGCAATGCCCATGGAAGTGTACATATCCGCCCAGCCCAGCTCCTTGACGGGGATGGTGCTGCCGGCGAAAACAGGGTAATTGTCCACATAAACCAGATGATGGAAGCCGTCAGCGGCATTTTCCGCCGTCTCCTGGAAAGTGGGAGCGTCCAGCGTGCCGTCGCTTTTCCGGGGGATTTGCAGCGCCAGGGCATTGGCCTGATCCCGGTACCAGGTGGCTGCGTTGATGAGGTCAGTGGTGGTGATGTCCGAGTCGATGGTCAGGCGGATGTCCTCCGCCAGGGGGCTTGCGTACTGGTTCAGGCCGTACAGCCCGGTATGCAGGCACCAGCCCAGACTCACCACAGCCAGAACCCAGCCGGTCCATTGAATGAAATTCCAGCGGAAAATGATCATCAGTACGATGCTGGAAATGGCCAGCAGCCCCAGCAGCACCGCCAGTACCTGCCACAGGCAGAAGCTGGCATCCGCCGTCCATCCGGCCAGAAAATCCTGGATCATCCGGCTGACATAGGGGTAGATCATGTCCACCAGAGCCCCGTGGGCCTTGGCAAATTCCGTCAGCCCCCAGGTGAGCGCGGCGAACAGCGCCGCGGTGATATAACCACGCCAATATTTCAAAGGAATACCTCCTCATAAGTGTCATAAAAATGGGTACAAAATTACTTATACATAGTATAGCACATTTTTTCCCTGTTGTCTGCCCCTATTTTTTGAATTTTCTTGGAACAATGGAAAACAGTTGCTACCCGTAAGGCCCTCCCCTTTGGGGAGACCGGGAGAGGTTGCGGCCCTTTCGCCTACCGGCGAGGATATTTCTTCCGAAATATTCCCCTCTTCCGTCAAAAAAGTACCGTCCCTTGGCTCCCCCACAGGGGGGCTGGCCGAAATCTTTGATTTCGGCCTGAGAGGGCAAAAATCCGCCCTCTCCGTCACGGCATTGCCGTGACACCTCTCCCAAAGGGAGAGGCAAGTCATTCACCGACACAAAAACGACAGTTTTTTGATAGTCTCACCTTCCCCAAAGGGGAAGGCTTTGGTAGTAGCTATCCGTTCCCTTTGTAGGGCGGGGGCATGCCCCCGCCGCCCATGTACGACAACTGCCCTATCACCATACCTCACAGTACCGAAAGTTTTGTCATTTCGAGCGGAGCGTAGCGAAGTCGAGAAATCTACGCACTTCCGGGCCATTTCAGCTAAAATTGGTGCGTAGATCCCTCGGCTGCGCTCGGGATGACATGGATTTTAGAATGTGCGCAAAAAGGGCGCACCGCAGCAGTGGCACGCCCTTGATTCACTTTTTGCAGACCTTATTCAGCCGCTCCAGCAGCAGGGTCATCAGCACCAGAAAAATGCCCAGATACAACGGCAGCAGCTTCATGGAAAACGCCTGAGCCAACAGCCCGAACATTGGCGGCATCAGAATGCTGCCAATGTAGGCAAAGGCCATCTGGATGCCGATGATGGACTGGGATTTATCCGCGCCGAAGTTTGCCGGGGTGGCGTGGATGATGCTGGGGTAAATGGGAGCGCAGCCCAGGCCGGCTACCAGAAAGCCCGCCATGGCGGGAAGGTCACTTTTGACCGGGAGCAGCAGCAAAACCAGTCCCACACAGCATATACTGCTTCCCAGACGGATCATGTTCCGGTCCCCCATCCGGTCAGAGATAAAACCAGCGATGAAGCGCCCGGCGGTCATGCCGATGTAAAACAGTGCCGCCAGTGCCGCGGCGGTGTCCTCCCCAATGCCCCGGACGCTGACAAGATAGGAGCTGGACCAGAGCATGGCGGTGGATTCCAGAGCGCAGTAGCAGGAAAATCCCAGCAGCACGAAAATCACGCCCCGAACTTTCATCACACCAAAAAGTCCCAAAGAGGGAGATTTTTCTTCTGTTTTAACATTTTCTTCGTGGACTTTCCAAACAGGCAGGGTCAGTAGCAGAATGGTGCCGATGACCAGCTGCAAAAGGCCCACCATCCGGTAGCCGCTGTGCCAGGTGGCGCTGACCAGAGCGTAGCTCATGATGCCGGGGCTGATCATGGCCCCAAGACCCCAGAAGCAGTGGAGCCAGCTCATCTGCCGGGAATTAAAGTGCAGCGCCACATAGTTGTTCAGGGCCGCATCGATGGCTCCGGCCCCCAGACCGTAGGGAATGGCCCACAGGGGCAGCATCCAGAAAGCACTGGCGGTGGAGAACCCCAGCAGCGCCACGGCGGTGAGAAACACGCTGAACACCGTGACGATCTTCGTCCCGAACCGCCGGGTCAGCACATCGGACATCAGGCTGGATATGATGGTGGAGCCGGAGATCACCATGGTCACCATGCCCAGATTGCCCACCGGGACATTCAGATCCAGGTGCATGATGGGCCATGCGGAGCCCAGCAGGGAGTCCGGCAGGCCCAGGCTGATAAAAGCAAGATAAATCAGTGCCAGTAAAATGGTCAGCATAAAAACCTCATTCTTTCTTTTTCAGTTCAAAAATGGCGACCATCATCAGCATCGCCCAGCCAAACAGGCTCAAGATCCATACCTGGGAGCAGACCATGGGGGTGGAGACCAGGATCAGCAGCCAGTACAGCACCGTGCCCACGGCATCGGAGGAATTGGCGGAGAGAAAATTCAGCACGATGGTAACAGTGGTCACGGACAGGGACAGAATGCTCAAATTGCGGATGATCTTCATCGTGTCCCGGTCGCCCTTTCCGATGGCATCATGCAGCAGCATTCCCGGGGGAATAAAAAAGCCCAGGCTCGTCAGCGCCAGCAGCCCATACAGCACCCCGGAAGGGCTGGGGATAAAGCCCCAGAGGGTGCAGGTCAGATACAGGATGCCCCAGGCGAGCCAACATTTTTTCGTTTTTTTCATGGTGTGCTCCTTTGAAATCGTTGCTTCCTCTATTCTAACCAAAGCGCCGCCGTTGTCAAGGAAAAAATACTGGACACTCAAGGTTCCTTCTGCTATAATGAGGATATATTTGTACGAGGGGAGATGTTTTTCCGTGAGATGTCCCTTTTGCGGTGATCTGGAAAGCAAAGTGGTGGATTCCCGCCGCTCGGAAGATGGCCTGAGCATTCGCCGCCGCCGGGAGTGTATCTCCTGCCAGCGCCGGTTCACCACCTATGAGATTGTGGAAAGTCTGCCCATCATCGTGGTCAAGCGGGATGGCACCCGCCAGAGCTTTGACCGGAACAAGATCCTCAATTCCATGGTCCGGGCCTGTGACAAGCGAAAGGTGGATCTTTCTGATCTGGAAGCCATCACCGCCGAGATCGAGCAGTCCATCCAGAATGATCTGGAGCGGGAAGTCAGCACGGACCGCCTGGGCGAGATGGTCATGGAAAGATTGAAGCCGTTGGACGAGGTGGCCTATATCCGCTTCGCATCCGTCTACCGCCGCTTCCAGGATGTCAGCGGCTTTATCCGGGAGATCGAGCAATTCCTGGAGAAAAAGTAAGGAGTTTGAGCAATGGACGCATTGAAAGCGCTTCTAAGTGATTTTGATTTTGGCGGGCTGATCCCGGATCTTTCCACCGTTCTGGGATGGCTGGAATTGGCGGTGCGTGTAGCCGTGATGGCGGGACCCATCCTGCTTCTGGGCTTTGGCTTGGTGTTTCTGGTGGCTGCCCCCAAGGAAGCCAATTTCGGTCTGGGCTACCGTTTCTGGTGGAGCATGGCCAGTTTGGAAGTCTGGCAGTTCAGCCAGCGGCTGGCGGGCATGGTCTGGACGGCACTGGGTGCAGTTCTGACCATCGTGATGGCTCTGGTGAGCAACGGTTTTCGGGATCTGGCCCCTATGGACATGGTCTGGCGAGGGGGCAAATGTGTCCTCTGGGAACTGGGGCTGACAGCTCTGGCCTGCATCGTTATCGATGTGGTGATCGTGGTCTGCTTCGATCATAATGGCTACCGCCGGAAGAGAAAGAAATAAAGCAAAGCTGCCGTGTGTTCCGCACGGCAGCTTTTTTGCGGTGCTCCCCCAGGCCCTCCCCTTTGGGGAGGGTGGCCGAGCGAAGCGAGGC
>CAZVAB010000105.1:0-5330 GCA_964625045.1 uncultured Oscillospiraceae bacterium
GGGTCGACAGCCGAAACAAGATGAATTATAGCGAATTATTCAGAGGTTCCTTAGCCCTACCCTGGCACTCTATATTCCTATTACAATAGTAGAGAAGTTAACCAACCTTGTTATCAAGGCATAGGAGGTGTAGTCTATGAGTTTGCTTGACTTTTATAAATCAAATCTGCCTATTAAGAAACCAGACTCTGATGATTATGCCTTGTTTCCCTATACACACTCAATGTATGTTGGGATTGACGCTGAAGGTACACTCACTGTGATACTGAAATCTGCAAGCGGAAACCGGTGCCCGTTAATGCAAAAAACGAAGCTATTAAGCGTTGAATGCAATATCGTTATTACACACGATTTGTCCGGAGAAAAAGAAACTATTATCGCACACGTGGTAAAATGTTACTCTCCGATTGAAAAAGAAAAGGATCTGTTCCTTGAATTGATTGATGCTTTGCTTGCTAGCAAGACCTATACTGACGAGGAAATAATGGAGGCTTTTAGGACCCTAATTAATTTCTTTGCGGATAGACGAGAGCCATCTGATGGTGAACTTATTGGGCTTTATGCGGAACTCTGCACCATCCTGTCTTTTAATGACAATGTTCCAATGGCAAAATACTGGCAGTCAGTTGATCGGATGAAATTTGACTTTTCCGTTTCCGATAAGTTAAAAATCGAAGTAAAGGCAACAACAAAAGCCTTTAGAACACATCATTTCCGGCATGAGCAGTTAGTAGCTGATATGTATGATATATACATTGTGTCGTACATGCTGCGCTACGATGACGAAGGAATTTCTCTTAACGAAGTAATCAATCAGACAAAGCCCTTGCTACAAGATAACCCCCGCAAGCTTTGTCGGGTTAATCTAGTCCTCAAAAACGTTTCACCAGAACGACTTTCCGGATTGAAGTTCAGCCCTGAATATACCGCTGCAAAACAACAGATCTTTAATGCAACGAACATACCTAAGTTTGATCAGTATACACCAGATGGAGTGGCCAACGCAGAATATGATTGCAGTTTGGAAAACATTTCTTCCATCAGCAGGACTGATTTTATTAATGCGATTATAAACTCGGCACAGGAGGACTCTATTGATGGCGAGACTTGAAAACCTGCAAGAAATGGAATTGATTTATCAAACTAGCAAACAGGTATACTCCGGAATGCTTACTGCGTCTGCAGCTGCAAAACTACTGGTGCTAAAAACATCCTCTTCGGAAGCATCCTTAAAAATGTACTTCACAATTTACGCCTGCATGCGAAAGGGAACGTGTTACAAAATGGGGACCAGCGTTGCCTTTACAAAATTCCTTATTGAACGAATCCACGAAGAAGAAGGCGGAAATGCGATAATGATCGCATTAGCATCTGCAAAGCAGAATGCTGAATATAGAAAGCAGTGCAACAATGAACAGCCAGGCATTGAAGCGGTTTGCCGGGAAATCATTTCTTCACACAAACTGAGGGTCACATACGAAACATTAGATCGGTTCAATGGGAAAGGAAATTTAGCTAATACTGCTAAACCTACTGTCGAAAAGAAGGATATCTCCATTCAAGAAATGCCTGGTGGTACACTACGAATGAGAATTGTCATCGGTGCCATTGAATTTGAGGCTGAGGGAGATCCTAAAACTGTAATCGCCCAACAGCGCACGTTTACTAAAGAATTGCTTCCAAACGCAATAGCATCCCTTTCTCAAGTATACTCTGAGAAAGCAGCAATGTCCCCTGACGTACCGGTAAAAGAAGCAAATAATGGCAAGGCTAGAGAAAGAAAGACAAAGGGAACGCCAAAAAGCAGGGGAGCAAAGAAAACTGAATCTGTTGGAGTCAGAGTTGCCAAAAAATATCCAATTGTTCAGAAGTTGTCGGAACGCATGGATTTTAAGGCTAAGATGGTGCCACTTTTGTACCTAGCAAGCGAGGCAAAGTATCAGGTGTTCTTCTCCATTACGGAAATTAAACAACTTTTGGCTGATGCAATTAGTTTTCAAGCCGACGCAAAACAGATCAAGGATGTATTACAAAGACGCCCCGATTGGTTCGAATTACAAGATGGATCACCTAAAAAATATCGTCTTGTCGATGTTGGCTGTGATTACGCTAAGAATATTCTGAATGAATACTAATTGCCGCATTCGCCTCAATGCGTTACACGGTTGCCCATTAGTTGCACGGAGACCCTGTTCGCTACACGGAGAGGGGTATTCGCTACACGGAGACCGTTATTAGTTACACGGAGGCTTCTATTCGCTACACGGAGTTTCCGGTGAAATCACCCCTTAGAATTATGAAAAAACGCCACCTTCCGAGTTACTTCCCGGAAAGTGGCGTTTTTACCCCATTTAAGGGTAAAGTCCAGTATAATAATAAAAAAAGTCCACGCCAACTCTATCAAAGTTAGCGTGGACATATGGTACACCGGAAGGGACTCGAACCCCCAACCCTCGGAACCGGAATCCGATGCTCTATCCATTGAGCCACCGGTGCATCTGCTTCACAGCCTGAATATTATAGCAGGCTTTTTTGATTTTGTAAAGAGTAATTTTTCTTTTTCTTCCCTCTTTTTCTGATATTTGTCTCATCCACAGGGAAAAGCCAAAAATCCAGTTGTTTTCCAAAGAAAGCTGTGCTATAATGACTGGGAAATGAAAAATACATTGGCATCCACCAAACGGATGCCTGGAGGTTATTGATATGGCAGCCATCCAGAATTTTCGCTCCGCCCTCAACGGCTTCAACCGTGAGGACGTGGCCCACTATATTGAATATTTAAATTCCAAGCACAACAGTGCGCTGAACCAGTTAAAATCAGAAAACCAGGCATTGCTGGAAGAACTGAACACCCTGAAGGATCAGCCGGCCAGCCAGGGTCTGGAAGATACCTGCGCACAGCTACAAGCGGAGAACCATGATCTTCAGGAAACAGTTGCCAATCTTCAAAAGCAGCTGGAAGCAGCCACTGCTCAGAATGCCGCCGCTTTGACCGATGCGGAACTGGAAGCCTATCGCCGTGCCGAGCGGGCAGAGCGTGCCGCCAAGGAGCGGGCACAGCAGATCTACCGTCAGGCCACCGGTACCCTGGCAGATGCCACCGCACAGGTGGATGACGCGGCGCAGCAATTTGATGCCCTGTCCGCCCAGTTTGCCGAGCAGCTGGCACAGCTGCAGGACACCATCGCCCGGAGCAAAAATGCCCTGCTGGGTGCCGCCGCCACCATGTACACCATCCGCCCGGAAGAGACGGATGCCGAATAATCCTATTCTGGGCGCATACAGTTCGTATGCGCCCATTCTATTTTGGAGGAACCATGCGGATCTACAAGCCAGTTTATTATGATGATTTCCGCTGCATTGCGGATAAATGCCCGGACAGCTGCTGCAAGGAATGGGAGGTTCAGGTGGATGAAAAAACCGCCGCCTTTTACCGCGGGCTTTTTGGGGCTTTGGGGGAGCGGCTGCGTGAGGTTTTGGTAGATGATACGCAGTGGGGCACGGTCATGCGCATTGAGAACGGGCGCTGCCCCATGTGGCGCAAGGACGGCCTATGCCGCATCCAGGCAGAATTGGGCCACGATGCCCTGTGCGAAACCTGTCAGGATTTTCCCAGACTGCGCCATGATTACGGCACCTTTGCCCAGTTGCAATTGGAACTTTCCTGCCCAGAAGCTGCCCGGATCATTCTTTCCACACCGGCAGCTCACTGGCTTGTGGAGGAAACTTCCGGCGGTGAAGAACCGGACTACGATCAGGAGGATATGGACGTACTGCTGCGGACCCAGAAAACAGCATTGTCTCTTTTGAACGATCCAGGTCTTTCCGCCCCCAAGGCTTTGGCGGTGCTTTTGTTCTACGGCTACCACGCTCAGGGAATTCTGGATGGTGAGCCGGAGACCCCCTTTGATCCCAGTGCGGCCCTCTCTTCCGCCGTTTCTCTTGCGGAGAATGCCGCACCTCTGCCGCTGACGGATTTTTTTGCCAGGCTTGAAATTTTGACACCACTCTGGGCGCAGCGCCTTGCGGCCCCCGCCGCAATTAGCCCCTGGCGGGAGGAATACCGCAATTTGGCATCGTATTTTGTAGAGCGCTACTGGCTTCAGGCAGTTTCGGATTATGATCTGGTGGGCCGGGTGAAATTGGCGGTTATTTCCTGCCTACTGATCCATTCCCTGGGTGACGATTTGATTGCCACCGCCCAGCTGTATTCCAAGGAGATCGAAAACAGCACCGAAAATGTGGAAGCGATTTTGGATGGCGCATATACCGAACCAGCCTTTACCGATCAGCGGCTTTTGTCCCTGCTCTTAGAATAACAGGAGATTTTCTATGAAAAAACTACTCATCACCGGATTTGATCCGTTTGCCGGTTCCCATGTGAACCCTGCCTGGCTGGCGGTGGAATCCCTGCCGGATATCATTAGAGATTTTGTCCTGTACAAGCTCCCCATCCCAACGGTTTTTGAAAAGGCACCGTACCTGGTCATGGAGCGAGCAGCACAGATACGCCCGGATGTGATATTGTGCATCGGTCAAGCCGGCGGCCGGGATGCCGTGACGCCGGAGCGGTTTGGTGTCAACATCCGGGATGCGCGAATTGCTGACAACGAAGGCAACCAGCCCCGGGGGCAGCGCATTGCCCCGGATGGTCCCGCAGCCTATTTTGCCACCGTTTCCGTGGAAGCCATGGCCCAGGCTGCCCGGGATGCGGGTGTTCCCGCTGCCGTTTCCAACAGTGCCGGGGCATTTGTCTGCAACGATACCCTGTATTCCCTGCTGCACCATTTCAGCGGGACGGATGTAAAAGTCGGTTTTATCCACGTGCCCTACCTGCCGGAACAGGGAAATCCGTCGATGCCGCTGTGCCAAACTGTTGCCGGGTTGGAAGCCATGATCAAGGTCTGCCTGAATCATGAATGTAGGTAAACGCAGTCATAGAATCCCTCTCTCCGGGCTCAGCTCTGCTTTTTCTTGCCAAATTCCGTGATTAACAGTTTTTTGCAAAATTTCATATTAATATCAAAAAATTTCATATTAATATCAAAAAAGCCCTTGACAAATCCCTCCCCTTTTGCTATAATACGGGGGATGTCTGGAACAGCGAACCAAATATGGGGGTATAGCTCAGCTGGGAGAGCAAATCACCAGTAAAGCGGGCCGCATGGGTGAGCACAAGTCAGAAAGCAAAAAATCCAAAAAGTAGTTGCGGCGCAACGACTTTTAGGCATACGGGGGTATAGCTCAGCTGGGAGCCCGGTTCAATCGGTAAACAACCCCTGTTTCAAACAACATAAGTTAATAAATGCTCTTTCCCACATCTGGGGGTA
>CAZVAB010000106.1:0-5276 GCA_964625045.1 uncultured Oscillospiraceae bacterium
TCTGTGAATATTATATCACAAATCAGGGAGTATTGGTAGTTTTTTGACAGACTGGTTATTGTACCATATCTGAAATCTATTTGCTAGTTCGGATTAAATCAGGGTTTCCCACGGTATCCGCCGATCTGCCCTCCACGCCGAGATACAGCTCATTTCTGTGCCACTGGATGTACGCCATGGTGTCTCTGCTGACCCGTGACTCGTCCGCCTTGACCGGCATTGCCCACACGCCCGCATCACTTTGACATATCAGTGTCTTTTCCAACCCATCCCAGGCTTTGTCCGCCTGGATCTCAACTTTGATGCCGGACATTCCAGATGTCAGTATGCCTGCCACCTCCGCCCTTGCCCTGGCTCCTGTCAAAAACAGCTTGATGGTTGTCATTTTTGCATCTCCCTTCCTCAAACTTCACGGAACTTTTCTCTGACCGCCGGTCTTTGCCCATCCTGTCGCTCACGTTTATCATCCCCTTCCCGCAGATACCTCTGTCACCCTCATTTTCAAATTCCAGCGCCGTTGCATCATAACCGGCAACAACCCCCACCCCCGCCACTCTCACAGCAGGGATGGAATCGCAATTTGGAGAAAGTTCTAACACGCAAAAACGGCTGCCAAGCAAAAAACTTGGCAGCCGTTCCTTGTTCAATTGCTATGGCTGAACTTTTTCCCATCCGGCGTAAAGGGTCATATCATCCTGGATGGTATCTTTCTCCACCTGCCACAAATTGTCACAGGCGTAGTCCGTGTACCACCCGGTGAAGGTGTACCCCTCACGGGTCGGCGGCTCCGGCACATTCAAAAGCGTCCCATACATCTGGTTCTGGGCAGCCACATCGCTGCCGCCCCGGGAATCAAATGTGATGGTAAAGCCGGGATCCCGCAGCTCCAAGGCCACAAAGAACACGATTACCGCAATGCAGATAACAATCACCGCATCCAGCGCCTTCACCGGAATATTCAGCTTGCTGTACAGCCCCCGATAGGGCGGGATCTGCTGGTCTTTCTCCTGGTTTTCGCTCATTACTTCTTCACCAGGTACTTACGCATATCCAGTGCGCAGGCGCAGAGGATGATGGCGCCCTTGATGATGTACAGATTGGAGGAGCTGACACCCAGCATGGTCAGGGCGATGAAGATGATCCGCAGCACGAACACGCCCATGACGATACCACTGATCTCGCCGGTGCCGCCCACGAAGGAAACACCGCCGATGACGCAGGCCGCAATGGCATCGCACTCATAGTTAGCGCCAGTACCCGCAGCGATAGAGCCGGAGCGGAAGCCTTCCACAAAACCGGCATAGCCATACATGGCACCAGCCAGCGTATGCACCAGCACAGTGGTCAGGAACACATTGACACCGGAGACCTTGGCGGCTTCCGCATTGGAACCAACAGCAAACATATTCTTGCCGAACTTGGTCTTATTCCAGATGAACCACATCAGTGCCGTCAAAATCACGGCGTACAGCACATACAGAGGGATGGGGGTGTTGCCCATCTTGAACATGGTGGTGCCCAGAAAATCCTTATACAGCTGATCCTGTCCGCCAATGGGAGAACCATTGTTGCCGTTCAGGTCAAAGAACCACAGGGTGATGCCGTAGGTGATCAGCTGGGTGGACAGTGTCACGATGAAGGGGTGCAGGCTGAACTTTGCCACGAAGAAGCCGTTGATCAGGCCGATCAGTGCGCCGATGGCAATAACGATCAGCAGCGTGACCGTCAGCCACAGGGCATTGACTTCCGGCAGCATGGTCAGGATCTTGTTGGCGTAGTCCGCTCTCTGCAAAAATGCGCCGGTCACAGCCGCAGTCAAGCCAACCGCACGGCCTGCGGACAGGTCCGTACCGGTCAGCACGATACAGCCGGCGATGCCCAATGCCATGGGCAGATAGGCCGCCACCTGAACGATCAGGTTGCCCAGAGAACCCATGGACAGGAACTGGGGGCGTTCGCAGGCGGTGTAGATGCAGAACACCAGCATCAGAATGTACAGGGCATTGTTCAAAATACCGTCGCTCCAAAAGCGGCGTTTGCTTTTGGAATCCATCGACTTATATTCAGCGGCGGTGCGCTGCAGGGTATCAACAGGATTAGTCATAAGTTGCGTTCCTCCTTAAACATATTTGGCAGCCAGAGTCATAATGGCTTCCTGGGTGGTGTTTCTGGCATCCACCTCACCGGCAACTCTGCCGCCGGACATGACCACGATCCGGTCACACACGCCCAGAAGCTCCGGCATTTCAGAAGAAACCATCACCACGGTCTTTCCCTTGTTGGCAAGGTCCAGGATCAGCTGATAGATCTCATATTTTGCGCCCACGTCGATGCCGCGGGTAGGCTCGTCCAGCAGCAGCACCTCCGGGTCCGTCAGCAGCCAGCGGCCGATGATGACCTTCTGCTGGTTACCGCCGGAGAGGCTGCGGATCTTGGTGTCCTGACTGGGGGTTTTGGTGTGCATGGCATCGATGTAACGCTGGGTATCCTCCCTCTGGGTTTTCTCACTCAAGTAGATGCCAAACCGCTTATGCCGGTCCAGACTGGAAATAACTGTATTGTCCTTCACACTCAGCACGCCCATGATGCCCGTGGCCCGGCGTTCTTCGGTCAGCAGGGCAAAGCCATTTTTGATGGACTCCTGGGCACTGCGGTTCTGGCAGGGCTTGCCGTCCAGGAAGATCTTGCCCTCTTTCCGGGTGCGGATGCCAAAGATGCTCTCCAACGTCTCGGTTCTGCCGGAGCTGTCCAGACCTGCAAGGCCCAGGATCTCCCCTCGCCGGGCTTCAAAGGATACATCCTTCAGCTGATTGTACATACCCGTAATGCCTTCCACTTTCAGGTAAACATCGCCGGGCTTGTTGGTCTTGGGCGGGAACTGATTGGTCAGTTCACGGCCCACCATCAGCCGGATAATATCGCCCATTTCCAGATCTTCTGCCCGCTCGGTGGCTACCCACTGACCGTCACGCATGACAGTGATGTAATCCGAGATCCGCTTGATCTCCGCCATCTTGTGGGAGATGTAGATGATGCCCATGCCTCTGTCCCGGAGCATATTGATGATCTTGAACAGATGCTCCACCTCTTCCTCGGTCAGGGAGGAAGTGGGCTCATCAAATACGATGACCTTGGAATGATAGGAAACCGCCTTGGCGATCTCCACCATCTGCCGCTGGGAGACGGGCATGGTGCTCATGATCCGCTTGGGATCCACCTTGATATCCAGTTCCTCAAAAATCGCCATGGTATCCTTGTACATCTTCTTTTCGTTGACCACCAGACCGCCGATGGTGGGATAGCGGCCCAGCCAGATGTTGTCCATGACATTGCGCTTCAGCGCCTGGTTCAGCTCCTGATGCACCATGGCAACGCCATTGTCCAGAGCTTCCCGGCTGCTCTTAAAATCGATTTCCTTGCCTTCCAGATAGATGTGACCCTCGTCCTTGTTGTAAATGCCAAACAGGCACTTCATCAAGGTGGACTTGCCCGCACCGTTTTCGCCCATAAGTGCGTGAACGGTGCCAGCCTGAACAGTCAAACTGACCTTATCCAGGGCCTTGACACCGGGAAAGCTCTTGGAGATGTCCTTCATTTGCAGCAAGACATCCTGTTGCATTGATATTCCTCCTTTACGAAATGATCGAAAAAGGCGGGCATTGCCCCCTGCGGCGGCGCAATGTCTGCCGCTTTCGACCATAAAATGCCATTTGCGAGAGAAAGGGGCGGCTGCCACCGGAATGGCAGCCGCCCGGGATTTTAAGAAGTTATTCGATTATTCACCGGTGAAGGGAGCGTAAGCAACATACAGCTTAGCGGAGCAATCGGAAGCAACGCTCAGGCGCTGATCCTTCAGGGAGGCCAGTGCTTCCACGGGGGTCTTGCCGCCAGCGATTGCCTGGACGGTCTCAGCGATGGCCAGAGCCATGCCCTCTGCGTCCTGCTTCACGGTGCCGACCATGGCGCCGTCAGCGATCAGAGCCTTGGCAGCGTCGGTTGCGTCAACGCCGAAGACAGGGATCAGGTGTGCGCCGGACTTGTTGTAGCCAGCCTGCTGCAGAGCGGAGACAACGCCTTCAGCCATGCCATCGTTGTTGCAGATGACCAGCTCGATCATGTTCTTGTTGTCCTCGTTGTAGGTGACCAGGTTGGTGTTCATGTAGTCGGTAGCAGCCTTAGCGGACCATGCGCCCTCGGGGTCGGTCTGCCACTTCTGTGCGGCCTTAGCGTCGAAGTATTCCAGAGCGGGCTTGCCAGCAGCGGTCAGAACAGCGTTGGCATCCTCAACACCGTACTGGGTGCGGTAGATAGCCTCAACGTTGCCCTCTTCGCCCTTCATCATAGCGTAGGAGATCTTGCCGTCCTTGTTCAGGTCCACATCATCCCAGTGAGCCAGCAGGTACTCACCGATCATCTTACCCTGCAGGTGGCCGGCTTCGGGAGCGTCAGTGCCGATGAAGCAAGCCTTGGAGTTTTTGTTCAGCAGAGTCACGTCAGTGCCGTCCTTACCGACAGCGCGGTTGAAGAACACAACGGGGATGTCGCCAGCAGCGTCGATGATGGACTGTGCCACATCGGGGTCACCAGAGGTAACAACGTTGACCACCAGCAGTGTGGAGCCGCCGGCAACAGCGGTCTTGATCTGCTCCAGCTGCTTTGCCTGGTCCTTACCGGCATACTGGTTGTCGTAAGCAACACCGGCCTTGTCCAGCTTGGAGTTCAGCTCTGCACGAACGGAGCCCAGGTAAACGTCAGCCTCATCATACCAGAACACGGAGACCTTGGCCTTGCCGCTGTTGCCTGCGCAAGCAGCCATACCAAAGACCATAACGATTGCGAGTGCGATGGCTAAAAACTTTTTCATTTCCTTTTTTCCTCCTAGATATAGAAGATATGATTCGTGCAGCAGCTGCGCCGCTGTACTTTTGCAAGTTCAAATTGGTTAGGGATTCCAATTCAGCTCACACCCGGATTATATAACATTTTCGTCAAATTGTAAAGAACCAACCAGGAATTTTTTCATAAAAGTAGGCACATTCCATAAATTTTGTTGATTTTACACAGGTGAACCCGCCCGTTTTTAGATAATTTGCTTTCTCCCCTCCCTGGCTGAATCGCTGAAATTGATAAATTTCGCTTTTATCCGTCCCAATTCCCCCAAATGCCGGAAAAGGCGGCCCGTCAGGCCGCCTCAGACTGTCAAAGAATGAGCATTGATACGCTGGCGCAGGAGCGCCCAAGGCTCCCCTTGTGCCCAAGGGGAGCTGGCAAAAATC
>CAZVAB010000107.1:0-5243 GCA_964625045.1 uncultured Oscillospiraceae bacterium
CGCCCCTATTCACTACTCTTTTTTCTATTTGTCACACATCATTGTAACACCTACAATGATTTTTTTCGGAAATTTACAAACAGGCTATGATTTTTCATGATTTCATGCTATAATGGGTAAAATTGGTGCTGTAATGCCATTTTACCATTCTAAATTCGACGAGGTTATTGAATATGGGTCTTTTCACGAAGATTTTCGGCACCCGCTCCCAGCGGGAATTGAAGAAGATACAGCCGCTGGTGGATCAGGTGCTGGCACTGGAAGCCCCTTACGCGGCGCTGTCCGAGGAAGAACTGCGGGGCAAGACATCTCTGCTGAAAGCACGCCTTGCCCAGGGGGAGACTCTGGACGATCTGCTGCCCGATGCGTTCGCCGCCATCCGGGAAGCTGCCTGGCGGGTGCTGGGCATGAAGCCCTATCCGGTGCAGATCGTGGGCGGTATCATTTTGCATCAGGGCCGCATTGCGGAGATGAAGACCGGCGAAGGCAAGACCTTGGTCGCCATTCTGCCCTGTTATCTGAACGCATTGACCGGACGGGGCGTTCATGTGGTCACTGTCAACGATTATCTGGCAAAATACCAGTCCGAATGGATGGGCAAGGTCTATAAGTACATGGGCTTGAGCGTGGGTCTGGTGATCCCCGGCATGACCCCGGAGGAGCGCCGGGCCAGCTACAACGCCGACATCACCTACTGCACCAACAACGAACTGGGCTTTGACTACCTGCGGGACAATATGGCCATCTACAAGCAGGAGCTGGTGCAGCGGGGCCATGCCTTTGCCATCGTGGACGAGGTGGACTCCATCCTCATCGACGAAGCCAGAACCCCTCTGATCATCTCCGGCAAGGGGGAGGACTCCTCCAAGCTCTATGAAATGGCGGATCACTTTGTCTCCACCCTGCGCCGTCAGGTCTTTGCCAAGACCGAGGATAAGGAAGTGCAGGATCACTACGACTGTGACTATTTCGTGGACGAAAAGAGCCGCACGGTCTCCCTCACCGCCGAGGGCATCGCCAAGGCGGAGAAGTATTTCGGCGTGGAAAATCTGGCAGATCAGGAAAATACCACCCTCTCTCACCACATCAACCAGGCTATGAAGGCCCGGGGTCTGATGAGAAAGGACATTGACTATGTGGTCAAGGACGGGGAGATCATCATTGTGGATGAATTTACCGGACGGCTGATGTACGGCCGCCGGTATAACGAGGGTCTGCACCAGGCCATTGAAGCCAAAGAGGGAGTGAAAGTTGCCAGCGAGAGCAAGACTTTGGCCACCATCACCTTCCAGAATTTCTTCCGCCTGTACGACAAGCTCTCCGGCATGACCGGCACGGCCCTGACGGAAGAGGACGAATTTGCCACCATCTATCAGCTGGATGTGGTGGAGATCCCCACCAACCGTCCCGTGATCCGCAAAGATCACACGGATGTGGTCTATAAGACCGAGGCGGGAAAATTCCGGGCCATCGTGGCCCAGGTCAAGGCCTGCCATGAAAAAGGCCAGCCGGTGCTGGTGGGTACTATCTCCATCGAAAAGAGCGAGATACTCAGCAAGCTGCTGAAGCGGGAGGGCATCCCCCACCATGTGCTCAACGCCAAGTTCCATGAGCAGGAAGCCCAGATCATTGCCCAGGCGGGTAAGTTCGGCGCAGTGACCATCGCCACCAACATGGCGGGCCGTGGTACGGATATCATGCTGGGCGGCAACGCAGATTTCCTGGCGAAGAACCAGCTGCGTGCTCTGGGGCTGACCGAGGAGCTGATCGCAGAAGCCGACTCCCATGCCGAGACGGAAAATCAGGAAATTCTGGGGATTCGTGCCCAGTATAAGGAACTTTTGCAGAAATTTAAGGAAGAAATTGCCGACGAAGCGGAGAAGGTCAAGGCCGCTGGGGGCCTGTTCATCATCGGTACCGAGCGCCACGAATCCCGGCGGATCGACAATCAGCTCCGGGGCCGTGCCGGCCGTCAGGGTGACCCCGGCGAGAGCCGCTTCTACCTGAGCCTGCAGGACGACCTGATGCGCCTGTTCTCTTCCGACCGGATCATGACCATGATGGACTCCATGGGTCTGGACGAGGATACCCCCATTGATGCCAAGATCCTCTCCGGTGCGGTGGAAAATGCCCAAAAGTCTGTGGAGGGCCGCCATTTCCGGGCCAGAAAGAGCGTTTTGGAGTACGATAATGTGATGAACACCCAGCGTGAGGTGATCTACGCCCAGCGGCAGAAGGTGCTGGACGGTGAGGACCTGCGGGAGAGCATCCTGAATATGCTCCGGGAAGTGATCCACGCCACGGTGGATACCGCTGTGCAGGAAAACGGCGGTGTCAACGAGGGTACGGTGAATACCGTCGCCACCGCACTGGGCTATATGCTGCCCCAGGGCCTGTCCATGCCGGAAGAAAACACGGATCTTTCGGAAGCAGTATATGAAAAGGCCGTCCGGGTTTACGAGCAGAAGGAACAGCTCTACGGCGAAGCCATGATGCGGGAGCTGGAGCGTGTGGTCATGCTCCGGGTGGTGGACGAATACTGGATGGAAAACATCGATGCCATGGACGATCTGAAGCAGGGTATCGGTCTGCGTGCCTACGGTCAGCATGACCCGGTCATCGCCTACAAGGAAGAGGGCTTCGAGATGTTCCAGAACATGATCAGCGCCATCCGGGAGGAGACGGTGCGCCGGATGTTCCTGGTGCGCATCCGCAAGGAGCAGGAGGTCAAGCGGGAGAAGGTGGCCAAGGAGACCGGAACCGCCGCTGCCACCAATGCCCAGATTAAGAAGCAGCCGGTGCGCAACGCCGCATCCAAGGTGGGCCCCAACGATCCGTGCCCCTGCGGCAGCGGAAAAAAGTACAAGAAGTGCTGTATGCAAAAGGATAAAATGGGCGAATAATATGGCGATATTGACCCAAAAAGTTGGAAATTGGGAATACCTCACCGCCGAAGGGATCTCCGTGCCCCATGGCTTCACCACCCGGCTGGGTGGCGTGAGCCGGGGGTATCTGGACAGTCTAAATCTGGGGATGCACCGGGGAGACCGGGAGGAAAATGTGGCGGAAAATTACAGAATTTTGGGGAATGCCCTGGGTTTTGACCCGAAAAAAATGGTCCTGACCCGGCAGACCCATTCGGACATGGTGCGCATCGTCACCAGCCGGGACTGCCTGGGCATTGACCACCACGCCTACCCGGAGTGCGATGGTCTGGTGACCGGGGAGCCGGGGCTTGCCCTGGTGGTATTCACCGCCGACTGCACCCCTGTTTTGCTCTGGGACTGTGTCACCGGAGCGGTGGGTGCCTGCCACGCCGGATGGCGCGGCACGGCGAAGGACATCGCCGGCAAGACGGTGCGGGCGATGGTATCCGCCTTTGGCAGCCGCCCGGAGGATATCCGTGCCGCCATCGGCCCAAACATCGGCCCCTGTCATTTTGAGACCAACGCCGATGTGCCGGAGGCCATGATCGCCTCCTTTGGGGAGGAAGTCCGGCCTTTTATAGAAAAACGACAGGAAAAATATTTCCTGGATCTGAAAAAGATCAACGCTCTGGCCCTGTCCCGGGCGGGAGTGGAGACCATCGAGATCAGCGGGGAATGTACTTATTGCAGCCACCAGCGCTTCTGGTCCCACCGCTATACCGGCGGGGAGCGGGGAGCGCAGGGGGCAGTGATCCAATGCGGGGAGGCGGAAAAATGAAACGAATATTGGCCTTTTTTCTGCTGTGCCTGATGCTAACAGGGTGCGCCGGAGAAAGCGTGTATGTTCCCACCGGGGACGGATTGTGGGACGGCACTGGGACTGCCGCTCCGACACAGCCGGAGGAACCGAAAAACATCATTCTGGTGTACAACAACGAAGCGTCCATGAATCCCTATGAGTCCTCGGATGTGACCAACCGGACACTGTTTTCTTTGATCTATCAGGGGCTGTTCGCCGTGAACCGTGACTACAACACCGAGCCCATCTTGTGCAGGGAATACCGGGTCTCCGAGGATCTGCGGACCTACACCTTTTATCTGGAAAATGCCCTGTTTTCCGACGGTACGGCCCTGACTGCCCAGGATGTGGTAGCCAGTTTGGAAAAGGCGAAAAAAGCCTCCTATTATTCCGGGCGGTTCGGTCATGTGAAGAGCATTTCCGCCGGAGAGGATGGCAGCGTGGTCATCACCATGAAAGATGCCTGCGAAAATCTGCCGCTGCTTTTGGATATCCCCATCGTCAAGGCAGATCA
Source organism: uncultured Oscillospiraceae bacterium (assembly GCA_964625045.1). Classification (GTDB taxonomy): domain Bacteria; phylum Bacillota; class Clostridia; order Oscillospirales; family Oscillospiraceae; genus Faecousia. Next base: position 4,241 of record CAZVAB010000107.1, read on the forward strand.
GGTGGATGCCGCTGCCCCCATCGGCACGGGTCCCTATGTCTTTGAGACCACCCAGCTGCGGCGGCAGGCCGCCTGGTGGTGCGCCGCCCAGCCTTCGGTGAGCGTCAGCTCCATCGCACTGGTCACCGGGGAGACCCCCAGCCAGATCCGGGACCGGTTTGAGTTTGAAAACCTGAGCCTTGTGACCACAGATCCGGGCTCGGACAGTTATGTGGATTTCCGGGGGGACTATGAGCTGTGGGACTGTGAAAGCGGCCTGTTCGTCTACCTGGGCTTCAATATGAAGAGCAAGGTCTTTTCCAACGGGGCTCTTCGGGCCGCTGTGACCTACGGCATCGACCGGGACAGTCTGGTGACGGATCAGTTCCGGGGCTTTGCCCAGAGCGCAGTGCTTCCGGCATCCCCCTCGTCCCCTTATTACAGCCAATCCCTGGCCCGGCGCTATGGCTACGACCCGGAAAAGCTGAAACAGGCGGTGACGGAGGCGCAGCTGGAAAACAGCGCCGTGACACTGCTGGTAAATAAGGACGATTCCCGCCGGGTGCGGGCAGCCCGGTCCATCGCCAAAATGCTGGGCGAAGCGGGGCTGAAAGTGACAGTATCGGCCCAAAGCAGCTCGGCGTTTCAAAGTGACCTGAAAAAGGGTAACTATGACCTGTATCTGGGCCAGACGAAGCTCTCCGCCAACATGGATTTGACGGCATTTTTTGCGGAAAAGGGAAGCCTTAGCTACGGCGGCATAGCAAATGTGGCGGCGTATGCGTTGAGTCTGGAGTCCCTGGCCAATGCGGGCAACTACTATAACCTGCATAAGCTGGTGCTGGAAGAGGGGCTTTTGTGCCCGGTGCTCTTCCGCAGCTACGCCATTTACGGTTGCCGGGGCGACCTGACAGGACTTTCTCCCGCCCGGGATAATGTGTTTTACTATTCCCTGGGGAAAACCATGGAGGGTGCGCTGCTGCCAAATGAATAAATAGAACGAGGGCGGCCCGTGGGGCCGCCC
>CAZVAB010000108.1:0-5165 GCA_964625045.1 uncultured Oscillospiraceae bacterium
CTAAGGGCAAAAGCATTTATGCCTATGAGCCAAACAGTTCGGTATCAAAAGCCTAGCAGCAATATCTTCTACCGTATATGTGCGCGGCTCAGGCAGTTTTCTTTTCTCGTTAGTGTCCATGATAGCCTCCTATTTTGTTTCGTCAATATGACCATGTGCATTCAGCCAATTTGGCAGGATCAAGCCGTTTTGCGCTGTTTCCTGCTAATAATCTGCTAATTTGACATTCCAAATCAGGTGTCACACGGCACCCTTTTTGTGCAAAATGCATCATGTTTTTCGATTACTGCACACCATTGTGCGAACGAGGAAGTATCACAAAGCACATCTACGTCGTACGTCATACGGTACGCCAAACTCCAAAGCGATAGGTCGGAGGTTAGAGTCCTCTCTGGGGTGCCAAAAGAGCCTGTTTTGTCCATGTGGCAAAGCAGGCTCTTTCATTATATGACAAATTATATGATGTCGCAACCGGTTGTTTGGTGAATATACACAAAATTCAATTCTGTTTTCGTACTATCTCAATAATAGAATTACAAATTGTAATATGTTAAAATAGGGGCAGCAAAACCCAAAAATGATGAAAAGGATGGAGAAACAATGAAAACTACCCCCAAGCGCCTGCTGGGTCTGCTTCTGGCTGTTCTGCTTATCATGACACAGCCGTTGGCAGTCCTGGCAGATAATTCTGGCATTGCCACCCAATCAACCACTGCCACCAGCGGTGTGACCGGCGGTGTCAAATGGGAACTGGATGCCGAAGGTGTCCTGACCCTGTCCGTTGCAGAAAATGGCAACGGCGAGACTTTGGTCTCTTATACTACAACAAAGAATAAGGACAACACACAGCCCTGGCTGGACAAGGGTGTCAAGAAGCTGGTGGTTCTGGATGGTGTCACCCGCCTGGGCGACAGCCTGATCCGTAACTGCACCACGCTGGAAGAAATCATTCTCCCTGCATCTCTGGCCTTTGTGGACGGCAACGCATTCCGTGGCTGCGCCAGCTTGAAAAAGGTCACTTTTGCAGAGGGCTGCACCATCAAAGATCAGCCTTCCGGTGCCAAGCGTAGTTTCAGCTTTGCACTGTTCCAGGGCTGCACCGCACTGGAAGAGATTGTTCTCCCCGCCGGTGACTACACGAAGCTTTATGACATTGCTTTTGGCGACTGTACCAACTTGAAGAAGATCACCATTCCCGCCAATGTCACCTCGATGGTCAACAGATCTAACGATAACGGCACACCGAAGGACACACCTTTCAATAAGTGCACCGCATTGACGCAGATCGTTTACGGTGGTACTATTGCTCAGTGGGAGAAAATCGTCGCAGCGGATAAAACCTTTAATGGTGTTCTTGCAAGTGACAAAATCACCGTCACCTGCTCCGACGGTACCTACAAGTACAAGGCAGAGGGTGATGGCGAAAATGATACCAAGGTCATCACCGGAACGACCGGCAATGTTGACTGGACTCTGGATAAATACGGAAAACTGACCCTCACCACCAAGAAGGATTCCGACGGTAAGACCGCTGATTTCACCAAAGACAACTATAACAAAAAAGATGATAATGGCAAGTACATTAACACGCTTTACGGATACCGTGCTCAGATCAAGACGATCGTTGTTAATGAAGGCGTCACCTATCTGGGCGCATACCTTCTTCGTGGTACTTCCGCAACCTCCGTTTCTTTCCCCAGCACGCTGACCACTATCGGCAATAGCTGTTTCCGGGAAACGAAGCTGGAAAGTGTTACGATTCCTGCCAATGTTACCAAAATTGACAATTGGGCTTTTATGAACTGCAAGTCTCTGAACAGCGCTGTTGTCAATGCCCCCATCACCGAGCTGAAAGAGCGCGTATTCGGCGGTTGTGAGTCATTGCAGACCGTCACGCTTCCCAAGACCCTCACATCTTTTGAGATCCATACCGGCGATAATAAGACCGCTTTTAACGGCTGCAAGAAGCTCACAACTGTCAAATACGGCGGAACCGTGGATGCTTGGATCGAGCTTCTGAAAACCAATGCGGATGAGTCCCTGAAGGAGGACACCATCTTCGTCACCTGCTCCGATGGCAACTATGTCTATGGCTCCGGCAAGGTCAACTATGTCATTGGCACCAGCGGTACCATTGACTGGAAACTGGATCTGGATACCGGTGTTCTGACCCTGTCCGCCCAGAAGGACACCGACGGTGTCGGCGCTGACTACGCAAATGCAGCAGATACCCCCTTCTATCCCTATAAGAAACAGATCAAGAGCGTTGTTGTGGAAAAAGGTGTCACCGTTCTGGGTTACCGGATGCTCCGTGAAATTGGTATGGAGAGCGTGACCTTCCCCGAGACGCTGCTGGAGATCAAGTCCGACTGCTTCCGCTCCTGCACCAATCTGAAGGAAGTTACTCTCCCCAATAGCTTGAAGACTCTGGCCCGTACCGCATTCTACAGCTGTACCGGGCTGACCAAGGTAGTGCTCAACGGCTCTTACACTGTGATCAACGACAAGACTTTCTCCGGCTGTAAGGCTCTGCAGGAGATCGTTTGGAACGCCCCCATCGCATCTATCAACAACCAGGGCTTCAACGGCTGCGGTAAGATCACCACCATCAGATACAACGGCACCATCTCCCAGTGGATCAAGATGATCAACACCAAGGGTATCACAGGCGGCGAGCCCGGCAAGGAAAGCGACAAGCCCGCTGACGGTGCCAGCACCCTGCGCAAGGAATACATCACCGTGTACTGCATCAACGGTGAATACGTCTACGGCAGAAACTACATCGAAAACGACCTATTCTATTCCATCAACAATGGCACCCTGGTCATTGACGGCAACGGCGCCATTGCAGACTACGAAGCCGGAAAGGCTCCCTGGTCCGAGAGCGCTTCCTCTATTACCACTGTCATTTTGATGGACGGCATTACCGCAGTTGGCCAGAATGCCTTTGCGGACTGCACCAATATCAAGACCGTCGGTTATGCCGGCAGCGATGCCCAGTGGGAAGCACTGAAGAGCGCAAGCAAGGAGGGCAACGATCCTCTGTTCAACGCAAAGCGCGGCTCCGCCTACACCGGCTCCATCGGTGAGAATGTCACCTGGACCTTCAATGCCGAGACCGGCAAGCTGACCATCAGTGGCACCGGTGCTATGTACGATTACACCAGCCGCAAGGGTCTTCCCTACTTCCACCTGCTGGGTGAAGTGAAGTCTGTGGTCGTTGAGGAAGGCATTACCACCATCGGTAACTACGCATTCCAGTACATGACCGAGCTGACCTCCGTTACCCTGCCCAAGAGCCTGAAGATCGTCGGCACCTTTGCCTTCGGTTACTGCGCCAAGCTCTCCGAGATCACCATTCCCGAGGGCGTGACCCACATCGGCTCCAAGACCTTCAGCAGCTGCAAGATCACCACGCTGAACCTGCCCAGCACCCTGAAGTTCATCGACATGAAGTGCTTTGACAGCACCACTGTCCAGGATGTCCACTATAACGGCACTGCCGCCGACTGGCCACTGGTCGAGATCAGCTCCCAGGCACAGGGCAACGCAACCCTGCTTTCCGCCAACATTCACTATGTGGCAGATGTGACCATTTCCGACATTGCAACCGATGTCACCGCTGATGCGTGGTACGCAGAGCACATTCTGTACCTGTACAACCAGGGTCTGCTGACCATCGACAACAAGACGGTCTCCCCCGCTGAAACCAACAACCTGGCTTGGGTCCTCAATGCGCTCTACATCCGCTCCGGTTCCTCCGGTCAGTATGAAAGCGCCATTGACTGGGCCATCACCCAGGGCATCATCACCAAGGATGCCGAAAAGGCACTGAGCCTGTCCGATCTGGCACTGTTCCTGTACCGCACCGCTGTTTACAACGGTCAGTCCCCCGCTGGCGGCGACAAGGCTGCCCTTGGCTGGCTGAACACCCAGAAGTACGGCGAAAAGCTGAAGGCACAGGTGGCTGACCTGGACGCAAACCGTGACCTGACCCGTTCCGAGATCGCATCCGTCCTGGCCTCCTACTTTGCAAGCAAAGAAGCCACCGCTGATCATGACGATGTGATCCTCGCAGGCATCAAGGAGATCATCGAAAAGGGCGGCGACGGTAAGATGCACATCATGAGCCTGGATGCCCCCAGCGGCGCTTCCAAGGCCGGTGACGCAACCCTGATCGTCCTCCCCAACGGCGAAGTCATGCTCATCGATGCCATGCAGAATGACGAGGCCAATGTCAACTCTGCCCGCCTGATCTCCATTCTGGACCGGGCCGGTATCAAGAGCATCGACTATCTGGTCAACTCCCACGCACACTCTGACCACATCGGTAACTTTGTTTCCATCGTCAACCACATCTATGAGAACGGCGGTGTTGTGAAGCACTTCTACGCAGCTTACGGTACTGCTTACTGCCCCGCTGCCCAGACCACCCTGCTGAACCTGCTGAACGAGAAGCAAGTGGATGTGAACACCGGCCTGCGTGAGGGCGACAAGCTGATCATCGGCGGTGTTACCATTGACATTCTCTCCCCCAGCCAGCAGTTCCTGGATGAGACCACCGGCACCACCGACGAGCCCGTGAACAACACCTCCATGGTCATGAAGTTCACCTACGGCAAGTCCACCTTCCTCACCGGCGGTGATATCTACCGCGCCCGGGAGCGCTACCTGGTCACCACCTACGGTGAAAAGATCCAAGCTGATATCATCAAGCTGAATCACCACGGTGCCTATACCTCCAACAGCATGGACTGGATCCACGCCGTGAACCCCAAGATTGTCTTCGCTCCCTCCGATGACATCGGTGATGCCATCCTGATGGATGCCGTTTCCGCCGAAGGCCGTGCTTATTACAGCAACGGCTGCGACGGTCTCATCCTCATCTCCATGGATACCGAGGCCAACTACGAAGTATCCACCCGTTTTGACTCCCAGCTGCGCAGCGGCTATGTTGCTCCCGTCGAGACTCCCGACGACGACAAGGAAAATGTCAAGACCGGTGATGTTTCCCTCATCCCCATGGTTATGACCGTTGCTCTGGTGGCACTGTGTGCCATTGCTTACCTCTCCATTACGGATAGAAAGCGCAACGCAGCCTAACAACTTGATGGGCGTGTTGCAAAATGCGCCGAAAAGGAAAACCACATCAACCAACCTCAAAA
>CAZVAB010000109.1:0-5137 GCA_964625045.1 uncultured Oscillospiraceae bacterium
ATGTTGAGGGAAGCGTTAAGGATTGCTCCGCTAAAGACTGCTCGGTCACCGCAAGAAACAATGACAGCGACGATGCAAACCTCTTCGGTTATAACAACGGTGGTACTTCCGAAGGCAACATCAATAACGGCGGCAATACTTTGAAATACGGTGAATAACCGAATTTAATTGCAAAGCAACCATGCTGAGCAACAAAAAATCCTCTCCACCCTCCGGGGCAACTTAATGACATTGACCCTCCGGGGTGGAGAGGTGAACAAGGGGCATATCTTTCCTATGCCCTTTGTTCCACAATAAAACCGACTTAAAAGGAGTGACAGAGCATGGACGAACAAAATATTCTCTTCATCGCCGCGCTGGCACTGTTTTTCGGCCTGCTTCTGTTGCTGACCGTCCGAGCCGTGAATGTCACGCGGTATTTCTGCCGCCGCACCTTCTTCCTGGTGGGCAATCTTCGGGAATCCGGAAATGACGAATCCTTCGCCTACTGGCGCAAGGAGCTGCGCTGCCACTATCTGACCCTGATCCCTTTTGTCACCAAGCGGAATGTGGGCAGCATTTACCAGCTGTTTTTCTACAAAGCCCGCTACGCAAAGCCCCGGGAACGCTTCGACGGACTGAATCACCTCATGGCCCCTTCCCTACTGACCATCTGCGCCTGCACCTTCTGCCTTTGCGGCATGAGCTGGGCCTGGTTCAGCGATTCTACCTCCAGCAACCTCTCCCCCATTAAGTCCGCTACTTACGAAGTAACTGTTACGGAGAATAATCAGCAATTACAGCCAGCGGACGGTATCTATAAAATTCATACCGCACCAAACGTGGAATATACTATTTTCATCGAAGCAACCGGCACTGCAGGCAAGGGCTACTGTGTGATCAACCTGTACGACACAACTTATTACACCGAAGACATCCCAAATGACGGTACATTTACCTTCACATTCACTGGTAGTAAAAATTGCGAACTGTCCATTTGTCCCTTGTGGGGCAGTTACAAACCAGAAGGCAAAAATGTCATACAAAACAATGCTGTAATCGGCACTTCGAGCAGCACAAGCTCATAAAACCAGCCTTTCCAAACAAGGCTGGTTTTCTTTTATACAAATAAAACTGGAACCCGCAAAAGCGGATTCCAGTTTTTTGGTCGGAGTGTCGGGATTCGAACCCGAGGCCTCTTGGACCCGAACCAAGCGCGATACCAAACTTCGCCACACCCCGATAGCTAATGTATTATAATGAAAATTTGCGTCATTGTCAAGCCCTGTATCACTTTTTTCCAAATTATTAAGAATATAAAAACAACGCAACAATTTCTTGCATTTTGTGCCAATTTGCGGTATTCTTAATAAAGATTATAGAAAACACGGAGAGTGACGAATATGGCAAAAAAATGGGGAGACCGGAAAGACGGTACCCTTCTGCGTGACATCGATTCCATGCACTACATCATGCCCCTGATGTATCCCAACCGCTGCGACAATGAAGCCTTCATGCACCTGCGCATCGATCTGACCAATGCGGAAAAATTTCTGGCACAGAAAAACGCCGACGACCCGGAATATAAGTATAACCTGTTCCAGCTGGTGGTCACGGCAGTGCTGAAAACCATCACCCTGCGGCCCCAGATGAACCGCTTCATCGCAAATGGCAATATGTACCAGCGCAACGAGATCACCGCCGCTTTCACGGTCAAGAAGATCTTCTCCGACCACGGCGGCGAAGCCCTGGCCCGGATCCATGCCAGGGAAACGGATAACCTGGACTCCATTCACAACGAGATCTTCCTGCAGGTATCTTTCTGCCGCAGCGACAACAAGGATGCTTCCACCGCCAGCATGGACATCCTGCAAAAGATACCCGGCAAGCACATGATCGGCCGCATCGCCCGGTTCCTGGACCGTCACGGCTGGATGCCCGCTGGCATCATCGCCACCGATCCCTACTACTGCTCCGCGGTCCTGACGAATCTGGGCAGCCTGAAACTGGATGCCGGATATCACCACATGACCAACTGGGGCACCAATTCCCTGTTCTGCGCCATCGGCCTGATGAAAAAGCGCCCGTTCTATGATGACGAGGGCAATGTGGAAATGCGCATGAGCGTGGATCTGGGCCTGACCATCGACGAGCGCATCGCCGACGGCTACTACTACGCCAAGACCCTGCGCCTGCTGAAAGTATTACTGGAAAACCCGGAGCTCCTGGAGCTGCCGTTAAATGAAAAGGTGGAATACTGATATGGAAATCACTGCGAAAACTCCCTGGAAAGATTATCTGGGCGATGTGCCCATGCATCTGGATTATTTTGAGGGCACCATGTTTGAAGCCGTGGCGGAGATCGCCCGGAAATACCCCAAAAATGTGGCTTTCGACTTCATGGGCAAGTCCACCACTTACCCGGAGCTGGTGAAGAACATCGAAATTTGCGCCAAAGCGCTGAAGACCATCGGCGTGCGGGAAAACGACAAAGTGACCATTGCCATGCCCAACTGCCCTCAGGCGGTGTATATGTTTTACGCCATCAACCTCATTGGCGCCATCGGCAACATGATCCATCCCCTGTCCGCCGAGAAAGAGATCGAATTTTACTTGAACGAATCCGGCTCCACCGTCGCCATCACTCTGGATCAGTTCTATGGCAAGTTCCAGCAGGCCAGAAAGAACACCAGAGTGAACAACCTGATCATCGCCTCCATCGGTGATGCCCTCTCCCCACCCATGCGGGCCGGTTACTGGCTGACCCAGGGCAGAAAGCTGGAAAAGATCCCCGCCAACGCCCCCATCATCCGCTGGAACGATTTTCTCAAAATGAGCCGCTCCTGCGCTGATCCCAAGGTGGAGCGCAAGGCAGACGATCCCGCCGTTATCCTCTATTCCGGCGGCACCACCGGCACCACCAAGGGCATCGTGCTGACCAACAAGAACTTCAATGCCTTGGGCCAGCAGGTCATCGCCACCAACCCCATGTTCCGTCCCGGTGACAAGATGCTGGCTGCCATGCCCATCTTCCACGGCTTCGGTCTGGGCGTGTGCATCCACACCATGCTCACCCAGGGCGGCCGGTGCATTCTGGTGCCCCGGTTCACCCCAAAGAGCTACGCCAACGATCTGGTAAAGCACCGCTGCAACTTCATCGCCGGTGTCCCCACCCTCTATGAAGCACTGCTGCGCCTGCCGGACATGGAAGGTGCTGATCTGAGCTGCCTGAAGGGTGTCTTCTCCGGCGGCGACAGCCTGTCCATCGAGCTGAAAAAGAAGTTCGACAAGTTCCTCTATGACCACAAGGCCACCATCCAGGTACGGGAGGGCTACGGCACCACCGAGACCGTCACCGCCTGCTGCCTGACCCCCACCCACATCTATAAGGAAGGCTCCATCGGTCTTCCCTTCCCCGATACTTACATCAAGATCGTCCAGCCCGGCACGGATGTCGAGATACCCTACGGCGAAGAGGGCGAGATCCTGCTGGCAGGCCCCACGGTGATGAAGGAATATATGCACCACCCCGAGGAAACTGCCCAGACTCTGCGCACCCACGCAGACGGCCTGACCTGGGTTTACACCGGTGATTTGGGCACCATGGACGAGCAGGGCTTTGTCTACTTCAAGGGCAGAGCCAAGCGGATGATCGTCTCCTCCGGCTACAATATCTACCCCGCACAGTTGGAGAACATCCTGGATGCCCACGAAATGGTACAAATGAGCTGTGTCATCGGCGTGCCGGACTCCTACAAGATGCAAAAGGTCAAGGCGTTTGTCAAGCTGGTCCCCGGCGTGCAGCCCACAGAGGCCAACAAGGCCGTGCTCATGGACTACTGCCGCCAGAACATTGCCAAATACGCCATGCCCTATGACATTGCCTTCAAGGATGAAATGCCCAAAACCCTGGTGGGCAAGGTTGCCTACCGTGTCCTGGAAGAGGAAGAACTGAAAAATCAGCAGAACTAAAACAGCAGCCGCCGGAGGATCTCTCTTCTCCGGCGGCTGTTCGCAAAAAAGTCAGCCAAAGCTGGCTGACATACAGGAATATTTTAACACCGTTTCTGCCAGCCGTCAATGGTGAACTACCACCCACCTAAAGGTAGAACTACCACCCACCTAAAGGTAGGTGGCTTCTAAAAGGTGCTTATCGAAGAAGAAACAGCCAAACTGGAATTGAGGTACACCCTGCATTTGCCTGTAACGGTTCTTGGAAAAACGACCTGGGTGGAAGTTCCTGCAACAGCTCGTTCCCGCTTCAACATGAAGTTCGAATCGGGTGGTTGATTTGAGACAGGCAGAAAGCGAAGATAGCGGGATATAGGATTTTGTGGTTGCCTGGTGTTTTCTCTCCGCTTCCCTGGAGGCGTGGCTGAAAGGCTCTTGGCGTTTTGGTGCATTAGTGCTTTGGTGCTTTAGTGCTTTAGTGCTTTAGTGTGAAAGCACTAAAGCACTAACTTCTCATTTGCTACATCCTTGGCCCAGCCCACAGAAACGCTCCACTTCTGAAACAGAAACGGCGCACGGCGTTTTTGAACTTTGAAACTGGTTTGCTGACTGGCAAAGTGTTTTAACACGACTTTCCCGTGTGGTTTTGGCTTTGCTGACCAAATTTTCACTCCTTCTTTTATTGGGCAGCGTTGGCAGCCAAGTCAAAGGGAAGAAGCGTATCGGCGTTAATTACGATACCGTTTCCCTTCAGAAGTCAGAGTGTTCCTGTCGGCTGGTGCCAGTAACATTTGGGGTATGGCCCCAGACAAAGAGATCCCCCGGTGTATTGTGAGCGCCTTACTCCGGGGGATTTCTTTGTGGGAAGGAAATACTGACGGTTTGCGTGGTTGTATCTTCCGGCAGGAAGGCAAAAAAGCCCTTGCCAAATGGGCAAGGGCGTGCTACAATAACGATGAAAAGGGCGCTGCCGATAGACGGTTAGCCCCCTGTAAGCAAATGAAGTAACCGCTTAGTTGGGGAACTTGGGGCGGTTACTTCTTTTTTATCGTGATTATGATAATAATCAACTCGGCAAAAGCAATGAGCAACGTGAGGAGCTGGAACAGCTCGTCGTAAGTAACCACATTCACATTTACCCCCCCCTTCCGTAGGGCAATGTCATTAAGTTAAGAAAAGCTGGACTTCACAGAAATGTGGAGTCCAG
>CAZVAB010000110.1:0-2751 GCA_964625045.1 uncultured Oscillospiraceae bacterium
GACATTGATGCCGCAGTTGCCGCCCACGGCAGTGGTCACGCCCATGCGCAGCATGGTGTTAAAAATATCCGGCAGGATGCGGCCCTGTTCGTCCACCGGGTCCTCGTGCATGTGCAGGTCGATAAATCCCGGGGATACAACCCGGTTCGTGGCATCGATACACACCTCCGCCTGAGGCTTTTCCGTGCCCACCCAGCGAATCTTACCGTCCTCTATAAGAATATTCAGCAGTGCGTCCACCCGGTTGGCAGGATCTATGACACGACCGCCGTAAATCAAAGTTTTCATCGGTTTTCTCCGATCTTTCGCAAGAATTCTTCTAGCCTGTCCATCCCAAGGGCCAGCGTTTCATCGGCGCAGGCACAGGAGATACGGATGTGGCCGGGGCAGCCGAAGTTTTTGCCGGGAACCGCTGCCACGCCCCCATCCCGGATCAGCCGGGTGCAGAATTCCCCGTCATCCAGTCCGGTGCCGGAAATATCCGGAAAAATGTAAAACGCCCCCTGGGGTTTGGGAAAGGAAAGGCCCATTTGTTCCAGCCTGCGGCAGACATATTCCCGCCGCCGGGCGTAGGCCGCCGCCATGGGAGAAATGTCCGTTTCCAGCGCCGCTAGGCACGCTTCCTGGACAAAGGTGGGCACAGAGGCCACCTGGGCTGCATGCAGGAGCAGCAGCCGCTCCATCACATCCTCCGGCCCTTTCAAATAGCCCGCCCGCCATCCGGTCATGGCATAGGGCTTGGAAAAGCTCTGGCACAGCAGGATCTGCCCTTCCAGCTCCCCGTCCCGGCTCAGATCCGGGCAGGGGCTTTGGCACAGGCCCTGGTACACATTGTCGCAAATGACGAAGATCTCCTTCCCCAGCACCGCTTCTTTCACGGCGGCAAGGGATGCTTCCGACAGCACCGCACCGGTGGGGTTATTGGGGGAATTGAGGATGATCGCCTTGGTTTTCTCCGAAATGCAACGGTTTAAGGCTTCTTTTGTGATTTGAAAATCGTCTTTCCCGGTATCCAGAAACACCGGGACCGCTCCCACTGTTGTCACGATGCTCTCGTACAGGGGGAATGCCGGGGTGGGAATGATGACCTCATCCCCGGCGTTCAAAATGCCCAGCAGCGCCGTAAACAGTGCGCCCGTCGCCCCAACGGTGACGATGATCTGGCTTTCCTTGCAGTTTTCCTTTTCCCCAATGGCCTTTACCAGCGCAGGAATGCCCCGGTTGGGGGCGTAATGGGTACGGTTTTCCTCCATGGCCCGCACGGCTGCATTCTTGATGGCAGCCGGGGTGTCAAAATCCGGCTCCCCCAGGGTGAGCATCACACAGCCGGGGACGGAGCGGGCCAGCTCCGTATAGGCCCGGATGCCGCTGCGCTTCAGCGCCCGCAGGTTTTCATTCAGGGGGATCATCGGAAATTCACCGCCAATGTCTCGAAAAAGTCCGCACCCTTACTCAGCACACCCTCGTCAAAATTGAAATCGCTGGCGTGGAGAGCCGGGGTATCCCCGGTGCCCAGGAAGAAGAACATTCCCGGCAGGGTCTTCTGATACCAGGAGAAATCTTCCGTGATCATGCTGGGGTGATCCAGCTGCTCAAAATCAGCGCACTGGCGCACCCGGTCATACAGGGCCGGGGGATTCATCACAGCGGGATATCCGTCGTTCATATAGATGCTCACCGTGCAGCCGGTGGCCCGCTCAATGTCCTTGCCGATGGAGACGATCCCCGCCCGGATGGAGTAGAACACCTCATCCTGGAAGGTGCGCAGGCTGCCCTCCAGCCGGGTGTGTCCGGCGATGGCATTGCAGACGGTGCCGCTTTCCATTTTGCCGAATTTCAGCACCCGGTAGACCTTCTGGGGCAGTGCCGCCACCATAGCCATGACCCGGGAATAGAACTCCACCCCCGCCGCCATGGCATCGATGCCCTCTTCCGCCTTGGCAATGTGGGCGGATTTTCCGAAAATATCCACCTTGACCTCGCAGGAGCGGCTCATCATCTCATTTTTCCGGCTGAACACCTTTCCTTCTTCCAGACCCGGCCACAGGTGCAGGCCGAAAATAGCGCCCACCTTGTACTCCTTAAAGATCCCCGTAGCGCACAGGTCCCGGGCACCGCCGGTGGTCTCCTCCGCCGGCTGGAATACCAGCAGCACATTATGGGCAAGATTTTTCTTTTCGCTCAAACGCCGGGCCAGTTCCAGCAAAATCGCCATGTGACCGTCGTGGCCGCAGGCGTGCATCCTGCCTGGATGGTTGGAGGCGTAGCTTTCCCGGCTCTGCTCCTGGATGGGCAGGGCATCCGCATCCGACCGAAAGGCGATGGCACTGTCCGCCCCGAAATCAAACCAGGCGCACAGGGCGCTCTCCATAGGGGAAAACACCTTACAGGGCAGCCCCTCCAGGCTGGCTTTCAAATAGGCCATGGTCTCGGGCAAATTCCGGTCCAGCTCCGGGATCAGGTGCAGTGCCCGGCGGTCATTTACGATCTGCATAACAACGCCTCCGATTGAATGTACATTTTATTTCAGTGTGTCAAAAAAGTACCTTCCCTCGGCCACTCTCTGGGAGAGGCAAGTCATTTTATGGGGATAAAACGACAGCTTTTTGACAGTCTTTATTTTATTCATTGTATCGCATTTTTTCTGCGGTGTCAATTCTTCATCTTCTCCCCCATGGGCGGGGAAAAATCCCACCATCCACTTTCCCTTTTGGGAAAACTGTGATAAAATAAGAAAAAACGAAAAAGGAA
>CAZVAB010000110.1:2851-5130 GCA_964625045.1 uncultured Oscillospiraceae bacterium
AACGAAAAAGGAAGGGAGCTTCCATGGGAAAATGCGTGATTTTCGGGGCAGCGGACTTTGATGCCCCGGCAGCCCCCATTGGGCCGGATGACCTGCTCATCGCCGCGGACGGCGGCCTTGTCCATCTGGAAAAGCTGGGGCTGACCCCCCAGATCATTTTGGGGGACTTTGACTCTTTGGGCTATGTGCCCACTAGGGCAGCGGTGTTCCCGGTGGAAAAGGACGACACCGACACCATGCTGGCCCTGCGCTGCGGTCTGGACCGGGGGCAGCGGGAATTTCACATTTACGGGGGCATGGACGGCAGACGGCTGGATCATACCATGGCAAATTTCCAGTCTCTGGCCTTTTTGCGCCGCCACGGGGCCAACGGCTTTCTCATCGGGCAGGATTTCATTGCCACCGTCATTCAAAACGAATCCGTTACCTTCCCCCGGGCGGATGCTGGGCTGCTGTCCGTATTCTGCCTGGGAGCGGATGCCCGGGGCGTGACCTTACAGGGGCTTCAATACCCCTTGGACAAACACACTTTGACCTGCGATTTTCCGCTGGGTGTGAGCAACCATTTCATTGGCGAATGCGGAAAAGTTTCTGTGGAAAACGGAACGCTCCTGCTGATCTGGGAGCGAAAAATCGGATTTCCCACCGTAACGGAGTGACGACCATGCTGACCTATGTACTGAAAAAAAGTCCCGGCGTGCCCCTTTACGAAGCCCTCTACCGCTGCCTGCGGCAGGATATTCTCAACGGCGTGATCCCCCCGGGGAGCAAGCTGCCCTCCAAGCGGGCGTTAAGCGCCCATCTGGAAGTGAGCAAAATCACCGTGGAGACGGCTTATCAGGAGCTTCTGGCAGAGGGCTACATCCGGGCACAGGAAAAGATCGGCTATTTTGTAGAAGACGTGGGCAAGCTCCAACCTCCGCTGCACTGCCCGCCGCCCCCGGAAAGGCCCGCCGAACAAGTGCCCCCCTGTCTGGATTTCACCGCCAACGCCAGCGCACATTTCCCCTTTTCCGTCTGGAACCGCCTGCAGCGGCAGGTGCTGCTGGATCTGGGAGAACAACTGCTGCAGCCCATGGACAACCGGGGCTGCGCTGTCCTGCGGCAGGCCATTGCTGCCCACCTTGCCGCCTTTCGGGGAATGCGGGTGGACCCGGACAACATCATCATCGGCGCGGGAACGGACTTTCTATCCAATCTTCTGGTGCAGCTTCTGGGCCGGGACAAGGTCTACGCCGTGGAAGAACCGGGCTACGGCAAGATCCAGAAGATCTACGCCGCTGCCGGAGCCGCCACCTCCTGGGCCAGTCTGGATTCCTTTGGGGTGCGGCCGGAGCTTTTAGGGGATGCCCGGGTGCTGCATTTTTCCCCCTCCCACCACTTCCCCACCGGGCTTGTCACCTCCCTGAAGCGGCGGCATGAGCTGCTTGCCTGGGCAGAACAGGCCGACGGCTACCTCATTGAAGACGACTACGACTCGGAATTTCGCTTCCACGCCCATCCCCTGCCGGCGCTGCAAAGTCTGGACCGCCAGGGGCGGGTTATCTACATGAACACCTTTTCCAAAAGTCTCACCCCCGCCATCCGCATCAGCTACATGGTGCTCCCGCCCCAGCTGATGGAAACATTTCAGAAAGATCTGGGCTTTTACAGCTGCACCGTGGCCAGCTTCCAGCAGTACACCCTGGCCCGGTTCCTGACCGATGGGCATTTTGAAAAGCACATCAACCGAATGCGCAAATTCTACCGCAGCCGCCGGGATCAGGTGATCTCCGCGCTGGAACACTGCCCCTGGCAGGAAAAGCTGACGGTGCTGGAGGAAAACGCCGGACTGCATTTTCTCCTGGAAGTGGACACCGCCCTGCCGGACGATGCCATCGTGGCCCTCTGGGCCAGGGCGGGCATCCGGGTGCTGCCTTTGAGCCGCTACTACCGGGATCATCCCCCGGCCTCTGCCGCCAGAACACTGGTCATCAACTACTCCGGTCTGGAAAGCAGCGAGCTTTTCCGGCTGCAAACCCTGGAAAAATTGGAGGGTTGACCGACACGCACCTTTTTCGCCCCGTGGAATACCATGGAATGAGCGGCCTACCGCTTAGAAATTTCCTCGGAGGTAAGTATTATGTGTAACGGTAACGGCAACTGCGGATTCAACATCTGGTGGATCATCATTCTGGCGATCCTGCTGTGCTGCTGCGGCAACGGCAACGGCCTGTGCGGCGGTGGCTGCGAGCGCACCTGCTGCTAAAAACAAAAAAGGGCGGCCCCACGGGCCGCCC
>CAZVAB010000111.1:0-5071 GCA_964625045.1 uncultured Oscillospiraceae bacterium
CTCGTGAACCGGCAAAAAGGGCTGCTGCAAAAATCGAATTTTGCAACAGCCCCATGCTTTTTACCACTGTACATTTGGGGAAAACTGTGCTAAAATAGCGAAAAATCCAAGGGAGCAAGGAAATGAAACAGTGGTTTAAGAAGTACAGCATCCCCCTGACACTTATCCCGGTGGTGCTGATGATGGGGCTGATTTTTGCCTTCTCCGCCCAGACCGGGGAAACCTCCGGGGCTTTGAGCGGGGAGATCACCCGGTGGGTGCTGCGCACCGTGATGCCAAATTGGGAGAATATGACCGCCCAGGAGCAGGCGCAGTTGCTGAATACCCTGGGGCTGGTGATCCGCAAGCTGGCGCATTTTTCTGAATACGCCCTGCTGGGCTTTTTCCTGATGCTGCACATCCGCCAGATCGAAACAAGGACGAAGGTGCGGTTTTCCTGGCTGATCGCCTGGGGCGTGGGTACGGCCTACGCCGCTTCCGACGAGCTGCATCAAAGATTTGTCGGGGGCAGAGGCCCGGCGGTGACGGATGTGTGCATTGACAGCAGCGGCGTGATCGCAGGCGTGGCGGCCTTGCTGTTGCTGGCGTTTCTGCTCAAAGGCAAAAAAGAAAAAACACAGGATTAAGAGAAAGCGTACTATTTTGTAACGGTACGCTTTTCTTTTGCCCGGGGGAAAGGGGACACTTAGGGGCATTTTACATTTTCTTCACAATTGTCCTTGCAAAGACAGGGCTTTGGGCATATAATAAGGAAAAAGAAACCATCTTTGAATGGAGAATGTCACCATGGAAAATCAGAACCGAAAAGGCTGGCTGTACTTACTCCCTGCAATGCTGTTTTTGGGAGTCTTTATGGTCTATCCGCTGATCGATGTTTTTATCTATTCCTTCGAGGAGAGCTTCAATTCCGCATCCCAGAGTTTCACGGGGGTGGGCATTTACAACTATCTGTATGTGCTCCACGATCCCTATTTTCTTCAGGCGGTGCGCAACACCTTTTTGCTGGTGATCATTACGGTGCCAGTGTCCACGGGACTGGCGCTGCTGATCTCCTTGGCCCTTAGCTCCATCCAGAAACTGCGGGAACTGTTCCAGACCATTTTCTTCCTGCCCTATGTGACCAATACTCTGGCGGTGGGTCTGGTGTTTATGATCCTGTTTAAAAAGACGGCCTACACCGATGGCATGGTCAATCTGCTGATCAATTTCTTCGGCGGGGAGTCGGTGGATTTCATCAGCGGCCCCTACTGGGCCAAGATGCTGGTGCTGTGCCTGTACACCATTTGGGTGGTCATGCCCTTTAAGGTATTGGTGCTCACGGGTGCTCTGGCTTCGGTAAATGAGAATTATTACAATGCCGCCCGGGTGGATGGCACCGGAGAATGGCGGATGTTCACCCGCATCACCCTGCCCATGATCTCGCCATCGGTATTCTACCTGATCATCACCGGCTTTATCGGTGCGTTCAAGGCGTATAGTGACGCGGTGGCGCTGTTTGGCACGGATCTGAACGCCGCGGGGATGAATACCATCGTGGGCTATGTCTACGATATGCTCTACGGCAACAGCGGCGGCTATCCGTCCTACGCTTCCGCCGCGGCAATCATCCTGTTTGCCATTGTGCTGACCATTACCTGCATCAATCTGATGGTCAGCCGCAAGCACGTACATTATTAAGGAGAGGGCCATGGAACAAATGCGTTATGAGCAGCTGCGCCGCCGGACACAGGCCAGGCAGCGTGCCCAAAAGGGCTTTACCTATGGATTTTTGGGGATATGGGCAGTGATCGTGCTGTTCCCCTTTTACTGGATGCTGCTGACCTCGGTGAAAAGCTATAGCCAGTACAGCGGCGAGTTTATCCCCCAGTTTATCACGCTGCATCCCACACTTGAAAACTATGTGACGGCTTTTACCTCCGTCCCCCTGGCAAAATATCTGGGTAATACGGCGATCTTTACCCTGGCTACCACGGCCATCATGCTGGTGGTGACAGTTTTGGCGGCCTTTGGCTTTTCACGGATGAATTTCCGGGGCCGGAATTTGGCTTTTACCATTTTCCTGTCCATGATGATGATTCCCAGCGAACTGGTCATCATCACCAATTTTGTCACCGTGACGAAGCTGGACTTGCGTAATACCTTTATGGGCCTGATTTTGCCCTCGGTAACTTCTGTGTTTTACATCTACCTGTTGAAAGAAAACTTCTCCCAGGTGCCGGATGAGCTGTACTGGGCAGCGAAGGTGGACGGTACATCGGATCTGAAATATCTGGTGAAAGTCATGGTGCCCATTTGCCGGCCCACCATCATCACGGTGACGGTGCTGAAAGTGATCGAGTGCTGGAACAGCTTCGTCTGGCCCCGGCTGATCACCGATGAGCAGGACTATTTTCTGGTGTCCAACGGCATCCAGGAGATTCGGGAGAATGGCTTCGGCCGGGAGAACATCCCCGCCATGATGGCGGCGGTGGTGGTCATTTCCGTGCCGCTGATCCTGCTGTTCCTGGCGTTCCGAAAGAAGATCATGGCTGGCGTGGCCCAGGGAGGTACCAAGGGATGATAAAGAGACTGTTGTGCCTGGTAAGTGCCGGGGTTTTGGTCATCGCTCTGTTTTCCGGCTGCCATGGCGCGGTGGAGCGGGCGGCTTTTGGGGTGCCGGAGGGATTTGATACCACGAAAGAGTATGAGATCACCTTCTGGGCAAAGAATGATACCAATTTGACCCAGGTGGCGGTCTATAAGCAGGCTATTGCGGATTTTGAAGCGCTGTACCCCAATATCAAGGTGAAGCTGACCCTGTACACCGACTATGCCCGGCTGTACAGCGATGTGATCACCAACATCGCAACAGGTACCACCCCCAATGTCTGCATCACATACCCCGACCATATCGCAACTTATTTGACCGGCGAAAACTGCGTGGTGCCGCTGGATGATCTGATGGCGGATGAAAAGTACGGTCTGGGTGGCAGTGAACTGCGCTTTGATGGTCCCACAAAGGCGGAGATCATTCCCCAGTTTCTAAATGAGGGCGTGATCGGCTCGGCCCAGTATGCTCTGCCCTATATGCGCTCCACGGAAGCGTGCTATGTGAATGTGACTTATCTTGAAAAGCTGGGATATGAGCTGCCGGAGGTGCTGACCTGGGACTTTATATGGGAAGTGGCGGATGCGGCTGCTGAAAAGGATGAAAACGGCCTTTACAAGGTCAACGGTCAGCAGGTGATGATCCCCTTCCTCTACAAGTCCACGGACAATATGATGATCCAGATGTTGAAGCAGCTGGGGGCGGACTATTCCACAGAGGGCGGAACCATCGGCCTGTTCAACGATACCACCAAGGGGCTGCTTCAAACTGTGGCGGATCATGTGGGAAAGGGCGCTTTTTCCACCTTTAAGATCTCCAGCTATCCGGCAAACTTTTTGAATGCGGGCCAGTGCATTTTTGCCATTGACTCCACCGCCGGTGCCACCTGGATGGGTGCGGATGCGCCGCTGATCGATATCAGCGAGGACAAGCGGGTGGACTTTGAAACGGTGGTCATGCCCATCCCCCAGTATGACACGGAGAATATCCAGATGATCTCCCAGGGCCCGTCCCTTTGCGTGTTCAATAAAGAAGATTCCCAGCAGGTGCTGGCCTCCTGGCTGTTCACCCAGTTCATGCTGACCAACAAGGTGCAGATCGGCTATGCCCAGACGGAAGGGTATGTGCCTGTGACCTCCAAGGCCCAGCAGAGCGAGGAATATCAGGACTATCTCAGCCGCAGCGGAGAAGACAACGAGCTGTACTACGATATCAAGCTGGATGCCACCAAGCTGCTGCTGGAAAATGTGGACAAGACTTTTGTGACACCGGTGTTCAATGGGTCTGCTTCTTTGCGGGATGCGGCGGGGCAGCTGATCGAGAATGTGACCAAGTCCGTCCGCCGGAAAGAGACGGTGGATGATGCGTACTACGAAAAGCTGTTTGCGGATGTGTCGGCACTGTATCGCTTGGATCAGGTGGAAAGCACGGATCTTGGCCCGCTGCCGGGCACGGCTGTGTGGCTGCTGACCGGTCTTTGTGGAACTTGGCTGATTTTGGGCGTTTTCCAGGCCGTGCGGTGGACAAAACGGAAAAAAGCATAAAATATTTTCATATCGATTGATTTCTATAAAAAAAGTAGTATAATGGCCCTGTATCAAACCCATAAAACAAAAAGGAGTTTTGAAAAAATGAAAAAAATGATGGCACTGCTGCTGGTGCTGGTAATGGTCATGAGCTTTGCCGCTTGTGCCCCCAGTGAGAGCACGAACACCGAAAATACCAATAAACCCACGGAAAGCCAGACTCCCACCGAGTCCCAGAAGCCCGCAGACGGCGTGAAGGTCATGACTTACGCCGAGTACGCCGCTGCCGCTGTGGACAGTGATGTTGTGATCGAAGCCTATGTCCAGGCACACCAGGATTGGTGGAGCGACAAGGTCACTGTTTATGCGCAGGACAAGGATGGCGGCTACTTCATCTATGAGATGGCCTGCTCCGAAGCCGACGCTGCCAAGCTGGTTGCTGGCACTAAGATCCGTGTCACCGGCAAGAAAGCCGAGTGGTCCGGCGAAGTGGAGATCGTGGAGGCTACCTTCGAGATCGTCGAGGGCGATACTTATGTTGCCAAGGCAGAGGATCTGACTAGCCTGCTGGGCACCGATGATATGATCAAGCATCAGAATATGCTGGCTGCGTTCAAGGGCCTGACTCTGGAGAAGGTGGAGTACAGGAACGGCGAGCCCGGTGACGACATCTACGTGACCGTGGGCATCAATGGCGCTTCTTACAGCTTCTGCGTGGAGCGTTACCTCACCGGCCCCAACACGGATGTGTACAAGGCATTTGAGACGCTGAAGGTGGGCGACAAGGTGGATATCGAGGGCTTCGTCTACTGGTACGAGGGCATCAATACCCATATCACTGCCATTAGCCTGGCTAAGTGATCAAAGTGAAACCGAAGAAAAGGCGTGCCACATTGGCACGCCTCAGTCTGTCAAAGAACCCCTGTTTTCGTCAGGCGAAAACAGGGGTTTTAGCACA
>CAZVAB010000112.1:0-4978 GCA_964625045.1 uncultured Oscillospiraceae bacterium
GATTTTGGGAATGATGTCTTTTCGTCATTTTCACAAATTTGCTCTTTTATAGTTTCCAGTATTTTTCCAAATATCGGTTTAATTTCTTGTTTTTGGGCAATACTGAGCTACGGAGGTGCTTACAATGAGCAACAAATTTAATTTTGGCCGCAGCTTTGGCAGAAAGGGCTACTACATAGCCCTGATCCTGTGCGCTGCCGCCATCGGGATCTCTGGCTATCTGTACTACCAAAACGCAAACAACGACGACCCACAGCTGAATGACCCTTCCGGCGTTGTCACCCCCGGTGATGACAACATCCAGGCAGGGGCCACGCTGCCCGTGGGGAACCTTCCCGCCGGGAGCACGACCCCCGGTCAATCCGGCAGCACCCAGCTAGCTGTTGCCAGCCCCCTGTCCGGCAGCACTGTCCATGACTATGCCATGGACTGCCTGAGCTACAACGAGACCACCCGGGACTGGCGCACCCACAACGGCATTGACATCGCCGCGGATGCCGGCGCCGAAGTCTGCGCCGCTGCCGAGGGCACGGTCTACTCCGTTTACAAGGATGATACCATGGGCTACACCGTGGTCATCCGCCACGAAAACGGCTATGTGACCCGCTACGCGAGCTTGGCGGAGGACATTCCTGTGGCACCCGGAGATTATGTAGAACTGGGGGATGTGATCGGCACCGTCGCCAATACCGCCCTGATTGAAAGTGCCATGGGCGACCATCTGCATTTTGCCGTCACACACAATGATAAGTCCATGGACCCTGGGGAATTTCTCAAACTGAATCATTGACCATTTTCCTCTTTGATTTTGGGGCAGCAAACGCTGCCCCCTTTTTTTGCGCAAAAAAGCGCCGTTGGGACTGTCCCAACGGCGGCAGTTTACAGTTTGTGGAAGATGGGCTGGCGGTTTTCAAAGGTACACACATAGCCGAAAATATCCTTCAGCAATTCGCAGGCCTCCCGGCTGTACTGGCCCACCCGCTTTGTATCGTGGGCATCGGAGCCAACGGTGATGATCTGCCCGCCCAGTTCCTTGAACCGGCGCAAGTATTCTGCACTGGGCAGGTACACGCCGCAGCGGTCAACGCCGCTGGTGTTGATTTCCAATCCCTTTCCCTTTTTTACCAGTTCTTCCAGGATGGCATCCACGATCTGCCGGTGTTCCCGGTAGTCCACCGGTACTTTATTGGGGTTGCCCCGGCATTTGCTCACAAAGGTCAAGTGCCCCAAAACATCAAAATCCCGGTGGGCGCACACCGCCTTGTATGCCTCCTCCAAATAAATGGCGTATGCTTCCCGGGTGGTTTTCCCCTCCCAGAAAGGTTCGATATACACATCCACCCCATCCACACAATGAACAGAGCCGATGACAAAGTCAAAATCACGCTGTTTCAGATCTCTTTCCAGCTGCCAGGCATTGTCCGGCGTGATGCCGAACTCCATGCCCCGGCGGATCAGCAGCCCCGGCATTTCCAGCCGATCATACGCCCGGCCGTAATGGTCAAAATCAAAAACCATGGTATCGTCATTTTCCTGGTAGTCGATATGATCGGTAAAGCAAATCTCCCGCAAGCCCCGCTCCAAAGCCGCCCGGGCCATATCCACCGGGGCATCATGTCCGTCAAAGGACACCGTTGAGTGCATATGATAATCAAACATTCTCTGTTTCCTCCCAGAATTGGCGGAATGCCGTGGGCAGCGCCGCCTGTGTTTCAATTTCCTCCGCCGTCAGCCAGGCAAATTCCCCGCCCGGCTCCGCCACTTCCAAATAAAGTCCGTTCATATCCCAGCGGATGTGGGTAAAGATATGCTGCCGCCGCACCTGACGGTAAAGCTCCCTGGGCATCAAGCCCCAATGGCGCACGGTTTCCAGCCCCCGCTCCATGTCAAGGCTGCCGTTCACATTGGGAAACTCCCACAGACCTGCCAGCAGTCCCTTTTCCGGGCGTTTGCGCAGGGCGTACCGCCCAGCGCAGGAAAGGATGAATACCGTCTTTTCTTCCTGCTTTTTCTCCTTTTTAGGGCTTTTCACCGGCAGGCGCTCCGCAGTTCCGGCAGCATAGCCCCGGCAAAATTCCCGGCAGGGACATTCTTCGCACCGGGGTGCCCAGTTGGGGCCGCACAGTGTCGCTCCCAGCTCCATCAGGCTCTGGGTAAAATCCCCCGCCCGCTCCGGGTAGACCGCCGCCAGCCGCTGCTCCACACTTTTTTTGTAGGCGGGGCTGTCGATGGGTGTTGTCTCATTCAAAATGCGGGAGACCACCCGCAGCACATTGCCATCCACTGCGGGCCGGGGCAGGTCAAAGCAGATGGAGCTGATGGCTCCGGCGGTGTAAGGGCCGATTCCTGGCAGTGCCAGAATTTCCTCGTAACGTTCCGGGAAATGCCCGCCATGCTGTACCATCACCACCTGCGCAGCCTTTTTCAGGTTGCGCACCCGGCTGTAATAACCAAGGCCCTCCCACAGCTTGTGCAACCGCTCGTCCTGCGCATTTGCCAGTGCCTGCAAGGTGGGAAGTTCCCGCAAAAAGCGCTCATAGTAGCCTTTCACCGCTTCCACCCGGGTCTGCTGGAGCATGATCTCCGACAGCCACACATGGTACGGTGCTTTGTCCTGCCGCCAGGGCAGATCCCGCTTATTCCCCTCAAACCAGGGCAGCAGCGCCCCGGGCAGTTGCTTCAAAATTTTCTCCATAAAGGGTCTCCTTTTCTTTTGGTATTTTACTAAATCAGCACATACTTGTCAAGATTTTGACACCGGACCATTTCTCTGCTATAATAATGGAAAAGGAGGGTTTTATATGAGAAAAATCCGCACCCTTATCACCCTTGCTCTGGCACTGGTTCTCCTGCTGCCATGTTTCCCGGTCTCTGCCCTGGTACCCACTGACATTGCTCCCGCCAAGGACATCACAGCTGCCACCGCTATCACCGGAACGGGCTATGAGAATTTCGCCTTCCTCCAGGACGGCAACGCCATGACCTACCGCACCAGTTCCGGCAATGCCCAGATCACCCTGGAAAATCCCAAGGGGATGGGATCTCTGTACCTGATGTTCGACTTGGAACCCGGCAGCTACACCATCACCGACAATAAAAGCGGTGTTTCCGTCACCGCCGGCACCTATGGGATCCTCCACGAATTTGTGGATCTATACAGCTTATTCGGCAGCTGCCCCGTATCGGTTACTTTGAATTTTGGTTCCGGCTCCGTGCGGCTCAGTGAGATCTACGCCTTTACATACGGTCAAACCCCGGATTTTGTCCAGAAATGGCAGGCACCTCTGGAAAACGGTGCGGATATCGTCCTGTTTTCCACCCACTCAGACGATGACCAGCTGTTCTTCGCCGGTCTTGTGCCCCTGTACGCCGGAGAAAAGAACTGCCGGGTGCAGGTGGTGCTGATGACCGACCACCGGAAGGGCCCCTTTGCCACCAATCTGCGCACCCACGAAGTTATCAACGGCCTGTGGGCCGCCGGGCTCACCGCCTACCCCGTTTTCGGTCAATTTGTGGATTACCGCATCGACAGTCTGGATGGGATGTACGACTACTACGAAAGCCTTGGCACCACCAAGGACGATCTGATGGACTTCATGGTGACCCAGCTGCGACGGTTCAAGCCCCAGGTGGCCATCACCCACGATATCAACGGCGAATACGGCCACGGTATGCACCGGATCTACGCCGACCTCTTGATCAACGCCCTGGATATCACCAATGACCCCGCCCAACATCCCGATTCCGCCAATAAATACGGCACCTGGGATGTGCCCAAAGCGTATTTGCACCTGTACAGCAAAAACAAGATCGTCATCGACTACGACACACCCCTGGACCGCTTCGACGGCATGACCGCCTTCCAGGTCTCCCAAAAGCTGGGCTATCCCTGCCACAAGACCCAGCAGTATACCTGGTTCACCACTTGGATCAACGGCAGCACCGGGCAGATCACCAAAGCCACCCAGATCAGTTCCTACAACCCGGCCCATTTCGGCCTGTACCGCAGCACCGTGGGCGAGGATGTGGCAAAGAATGATTTTCTGGAAAATATCACCCCCTACGATGTCCAGGATCAGCAGGCAGCGGATGCTGTCATGGCCCAGATCAAGGCCCTTTTTCCCATCACGCTGGACAGCGGGGATGCCATTGCCGCCGCACAAGCCGCTTTCGATGCCCTGACCGATGCCCAAAAAGCGCTGATCTCCGATGCCAACGCACTGGTCAATGCGGAAAATGAATGGACTCAGCTGAAAATACAGCAGGCAGAAAACCGCTCCGCCGCCCAAAAGGTAATGGCGCTGATCGACCAGATCGGCACCGTCACGCTGGAAAGTGAAGTGTCCATCAAAGCCGCTCAGGAAGCCTATGAGCAGCTTACCGGGGAACAGAAACTGCTGGTTTCCAATTACCAGGCCCTGCGCTCCGCTCAAAATCAGCTGACCGTCATGCAGATGGATCAGCGTACACAGCAGGCGCTACTGCAAACCCGCCGGGAAAACCTCGTGAAATATACGGTTTTGGGTGCTCTTTTGGTGCTTCTTCTGGGGCTTCCCCTGTTGCGCCAGCGCAGAAAGCGCAGAAAAACAAAAAAAATTTTAAAAAAGTAAAAATAGTGCTTGCTTTTTTCCGCAAAGTGTGCTAGTATATCTAAGCGCTTGAGTGAGCGCTATGCGCCGATAGCTCAGTTGGATAGAGTGACTGACTACGAATCAGTAGGTCGGGGGTTCGAGTCCCTTTCGGCGTACCATAGAAACCGTTATCCCAAATGGGGTAACGGTTTTTATTATATTCCAATGGGGCTCGAACCCATTTCACTGCAACAGTCCAGTGGACTGTTGCTTGCCGCTGGCTGGACAGCGGCAACACCTCTCTTTTCGCCCCCGGCGAAAAAGCAAATCGAGTCCCTTTCGGCGTACCAAGAAATCTAGGGAACCTCTGAATAATTCGCTATAATTCATCTTGTTTCGGCTGTCGA
>CAZVAB010000113.1:0-4954 GCA_964625045.1 uncultured Oscillospiraceae bacterium
CGCCAAGCTGCGTAACCAGATGCGTGCTGAGATCATCAAGCTGCGTGAGCGCATTGACACCACCTTTATCTATGTTACCCACGACCAGACCGAGGCTATGACTCTGGGCGACCGTATCGTCATCATGAAGGACGGCTTCATCCAGCAGATCGGCACTCCTCAGGAGGTCTTTGCACATCCGTACAACCTGTTCGTTGCAGGCTTCATCGGCTCTCCCCAGATGAACTTCTTCGATGCAAAGCTGGTTAAGGTCAACGGCAAGTACGCTGTTGAACTGGACAAGCTGACTGTTGAGCTGTCCGAGGAGAAGCAGGCTGCTCTGACCAAGAACAATGTGGCTGAGCAGGCAATCACCCTGGGCGTCCGTCCTGAGCACATCACCCTGGAGAGCAACGGCATCGACGCAAAGGTCGACGTGTCCGAAATGATGGGTTCCTCCATCCACCTGCACGTGACCGCTATGGGCCGCGACGTGGTCGTCGTGGTTTCCACCATGAACATGACCGGCGCAGAGATCTCTGCTCTGATCGGCGGCGCTGCTGTTAACTTCAACTTCGCAGGCAATGTCTGCCATGTCTTCAGCAAGGAGACTGGCATCAACCTGGAAGCCTAAATTAAAGCGAAACGAGCCTGCCGTGGCAGGCTCGTTTTTTCTTATAAATTTTTGTTGAAATAATCAGCATATTGACGAAATTTGCCACCGGGCTGGTTTGCGCAACCAGTTTCCCTTGACAAATGGGAAAAAAAGTATTACTCTTTTAGAGTATGGTATTCCTTCATGTGCGTTGGTGCGCTTTTTTGTGCGGCTGCGTGACTGAAATGGCGGATTTTTGGCGATACTGCCAGAACGCCGAAGCAGTGGAACATTTGGGACCGCCAGCATATATTTATTTGAAGGAGCGTTTGCTATGCGTGAAAGTGGCATTTTGATGCACATTACATCTCTGCCGGGCCCCTACGGTGTCGGCACGATGGGTAAGCAGGCATTTGCGTTTGTTGATTTTCTTCGTGAGGCAGGACAGCGCTACTGGCAGATCCTGCCCCTGAATCCAACTGGCTACGGCGACTCGCCCTACCAGTCCTGTTCTGCTTATGCAGGCAATCATTATTTGATCGACCTGGAAAAGCTCATGGAGCAGGGCCTTTTGTGGAAAGAGGAAGTGGAGCACATTGATTGGGGCTGGCAGGCTGACCGTGTGGACTTTGGCATCCAGTATCATAACCGGCTGCCCATTCTCCGCCTTGCTTACAGCCGGTTCCAGGGCGGTGATGGATTTGATCGCTTCTGTGAGGAGAACGGTTCCTGGCTGCCGGATTTTGCCCTCTTTATGGCGCTGAAAGATAAGTTCCAGGGTCAGCCCTGGTACGCCTGGGAGGACGGCCTGAAGTTCCGCAGAGAGGAAGCCCTGGCTGCCGCCAGAGAAGAATTGAAGGATGATATCCGTTTTTACGGTTTCGTGCAGTATATGTTCTTCCAGCAGTGGAGCGAGCTGCGCAGCTATGCCCACGCCAATTCTGTGCGCATCATCGGTGACGTGCCCATTTATGTGCCCTATGACTCTGCCGATGTCTGGAGCGCACCCAAGTGGTTCCAGCTGGATGAAGATATGACCCCCACCGCCGTTGCCGGCTGCCCGCCGGATGCCTTCTCCGAGGACGGTCAGCTTTGGGGCAACC
The DNA here is from genome assembly GCA_964625045.1 of uncultured Oscillospiraceae bacterium. Classification (GTDB taxonomy): domain Bacteria; phylum Bacillota; class Clostridia; order Oscillospirales; family Oscillospiraceae; genus Faecousia. The sequence goes on from CAZVAB010000113.1 coordinate 1,678, forward strand.
CCCTGTACCGCTGGGATGCGCTGAAAGAGGATGGTTACCGCTGGTGGATGGACCGTCTGGCTGCTGCCGGGAAGCTCTATGATGTGGTCCGGCTGGATCACTTCCGGGGCTTCGAGGCATACTGGTCCGTACCCTATGGGGATACCACGGCCCGGAATGGTCAGTGGCTCAAGGGCCCCGGCCTGGACTTTATGAACACCGTGAAGGAACAGCTGCCCCAGATCAGCATGATCGCAGAGGACCTGGGCTTCCTGACTCAGGAAGTGCTGGATCTGCGGGACGAGAGCGGCTTCCCCGGCATGAAGATCCTGGAGTTCGCTTTTGATTCCAGAGAACCTTCCGAGTATCTGCCCCATACATACCCCCGCAACTCCGTCTGCTACACCGGCACCCATGACAATATGACCATGCGCCAGTGGTTTGAGACGGCAACGCCCGATGCCATTGCCTATGCCACCGAGTATATGAGACTTACCGAATACGAGGGGCTGGTTTGGGGTGTGATCCGCACTGCATTTTCTTCCGTATCCGACCTTTGCGTGATCCAGATGCAGGATCTGCTGAATCTGGGCGGCGAAGCACGGATGAATTTCCCCGGCACTTTGACCAATGCCAACTGGACCTGGCGTGCCTGGGACGGCTTTACCGGCAACGGTTTGGCACAGAGAATTTATAACCTGACGAAGCTGTATGGCCGTCTGGGTGAAGAATGATTTTTCATATATGAAAGACTGGAGATAAAACGATGAGTTATAATTGTCTGAGTATTCTGAAGTGGACGGAAGCACAGCTGAAGTACACCTACGACGTGTCCCTGCAGGAGGCAACGCCTCAGGAGCTGCACGAAGCACTGGGCGAAGCTGTGATGATGGCGATTTCTGACAACTGGAACAAGTCCAAGCGTACCCGGATGCATGAGCGGAAGGCTTACTACTTCTCCGCAGAGTATCTGATCGGCCGTCTGGTGTACAGCAACCTGTACAACCTGGGCATTCTGGACGAGATGAAGCAGCTGTTTGCTGCGCAGGGCGTGGACCTGTCCTGCCTGGAGGAGATCGAGGATGCCGCTCTGGGTAACGGCGGTCTGGGCCGTCTGGCTGCCTGCTTCCTGGACAGCGCCGCCAGCTGCAACATCCCCCTGTCCGGCTATGGCCTGCGTTACCGCTTCGGCCTGTTCAAGCAGAGCTTCGATGAAAACGGCAGCCAGGCAGAAGCCGCTGACGACTGGACAAAGTTCGGCGATCCCTGGTCTTACCGCCGCTATAACCACACTGTGAAGGTCAAGTTTGCTGACCACACCGTGCTGGCAGTGCCCTATGATGTGCCCATCATTGGCTACGATACCAACAACATCAACACCCTGCGCCTGTGGCAGTGTGAGGCAGAGGAAGAACTGGACTTCAACGCCTTCAACGATCAGGACTATCTGCGTGCTCTGGCCCAGAAGAACAAGGCTGAGGACATCACCCGTGTGCTGTACCCCAACGACTCCACCTGGGAGGGCAAGCGCCTGCGCATCAAGCAGCAGTATCTGCTGTCATCCGCTTCTTTGCAGGATATGCTGCGCACCTACAAGATCGCCCATGGCAATGATCTGAGCCATTTCGCTGATTTCTATGCCGTGCAGCTGAACGATACCCACCCCGCCATGTCCATCCCGGAGCTGATCCGGCTGATGATGAACGAGGGCATGGATTTTGACCGTGCTTTCGATGTGGCACAGAAGACCTTCTCCTACACCAACCACACCGTTATGGGTGAGGCTCTGGAAAAGTGGAATCTGGATCTGCTGCGCAGCGTGGTGCCGGAAATCGTGGATATCATCGTCCGCATCGACGAGAAGCTGAAATCCGAGCATCCCAACCTGTTCATCATTCGGGATAATACGGCACACATGGCAAACCTGAGCGTCTATGTTGGCACGTATGTCAACGGCGTTGCACAGATCCACAGCCAGATCCTCAAGGATGACCTGTTCCATGACTGGTATGTTGCGTTCCCCGAGCGCTTCCAGAACAAGACCAATGGCGTGACCCCCCGCCGCTGGATGGGCCTGTGCAACCCGGAGCTGACCCAGATGATCAAGTACCGTATTGGCGGTGACTTCCTGAAGGATCTGGACCGCATCTCCGCCCTGAAGCCCATGATCGACGATGACATGGTCCGTCAGTTCAACACCATCAAGCGCCAGAAGAAGGAGCAGCTGTGCAAAGTCATCGCAGAGCGGGAGGGTGTTCAGCTGAACCCCGACTTTATCTTTGATGTGCAGGTTAAGCGTCTGCATGAATATAAGCGCCAGCTGATGAATGCGCTGTCCATCATGGATATCTACTTCCGCCTGAAAAACGGCGAGTTGCCCAACTTCCAGCCCACCGCATTCATTTTTGGCGCAAAGTCCGCCCCCGGCTACGCCCGGGCTAAGGCGATCATCCGCTATATCAACCGCATCGCCAAGCTGATCAACAACGATCCTGCGGTGTCTGATAAGATGAAGGTGGTCTTTGTCCACAACTATAACTGCTCCTATGCCGAGCACATCATTCCCGCTGCCGATATCTCCGAGCAGATCTCTCCTGCTGGTACCGAAGCTTCCGGCACTGGCAACATGAAGCTGATGCTCAATGGCGCGGTGACCCTGGGCACCCTGGATGGCGCCAACGTGGAGATCGCCAAGGAAGCAGGCATCGAGAACGAGTATATCTTCGGCGCTACCGTGCAGGAGATCAACAGCGGCAAGGATGCTTACTGCGCCCGTGATGTGTACGATCACAATCCCCATGTCCGCCGTGCGATGGATACCCTGGTGGACGGCACCGTGCCCACGGACAACGACCAGAGAGAGCTGTACCACGCCATTCTGGACGGTTCCAACTGGCATAGAGCTGACCACTACTACCTGCTGTGGGATTACCTGACCTATATCGAGGCAAAGTTGCAGGCAAACCGGGATTACGCCGACCGTCTGGCCTTTGGCCGTAAGTGCCTGGTGAACATCGCTTCCGGCGCAAAGTTCTCCTCTGACCGTACCATTCGTCAGTACGCAGATGAGATCTGGCACGTCAAGCCCACCCAGTACTAAGAAACACAAAAAACATCCGCTCTCGGCAGACAATGTCATTAAGTTAAGAAAAGCTGGACTTCACAGAAATGTGGAGTCCAGCTTTTTTGTAACTATTTTCGAAATTGATGCTTGACAAATAAGGGAAAATGTGCGGCCTTTTTGCTAAGGAACCTCTGAATAATTCGCTATAATTCATCTTGTTTCGGCTGTCGACCC
>CAZVAB010000114.1:0-4922 GCA_964625045.1 uncultured Oscillospiraceae bacterium
TCGTGAACCGGCAAAAAGGGCTGCTGCAAAAATCGAATTTTGCAACAGCCCCTTTTACTGGTTTTAGAAGGTCAGCATCATGGCCATCAGCACGCTGAGAATGCCGATAAAACAGGGCCACAGGACAACTTCATAGATGGATTGGATTTTCATAAACATTCTCCTTTCGTCTTACCTTTAGAAGGTGCGTGGATGGGTTTGCTTTCGATGATTGGATTATAGCAGAGAATACGTCTTTAAGCAACAAACAAATGCTTACGAAATGGAAACAAACTGGACACAAATAGTCACAAAAGGTTACAAAAACAACTTCCTTCACCGGGACACTTGATGAAAAAACACGCCATTGGATGGAAAGATTTGTTGACTACTGGCGTGTTTTTTGGTATACTAAAGAAAAAGTACCATGCCGAATTAGGCGTGAGTGATACAGGAGGAGCAATTATGGCTGAAAACAAGCAGTATATCACCCAGATCCAGGATAATGGCACCGTTATGATCTCCGAGGATGTGGTCTGCACCATCGTGGCCCAGGCCGTTGCGGAGGTGGAAGGCGTTGTGAACCTGAGCACCAAGCCCGGCGCGGAGATCATGGATATCATCAGCAAGAAAAATTGGGGCAAGGGCATCCGTATTGCCATTGATGAGGACAATTCCCTGACCATCAGCTGCGATGTCGTCATCGCTTACGGCCAGAGCGTTGTGGAAGTGGCCAATGCGGCCCAGGCAGCGATCATCAGCGCTGTGACCTCTACCACCGGTGTGGAGTCTGTGAAAGTAAATCTCAATGTCTGCGGTATCGCACGGCAGTAAGGGGGAGCTATGACAAGAGCGAACGCCAGAGAACTGGCGGTACATCTGATTTACTCCCAGGCATTCACCGGTGAGGAGCCGGATGTGGTGGTGGCGACCCGCCTGGAGAAGGAGTATTATAAGAACCTGGCAGAGGAAAATGAGGTCTATGAGGAGCGCCCCAGCCGTGCCCAGCTTGCGTATATTGACGGTGTCGTCAGCGGTATTGCCAATCGCCGGGATGAGCTGAACGAGCAGATCCAGCAGTATTCCATTGGCTGGGATGTGAGCCGAATCTCCCGACTTGCCCGGTCTGTGATGCAGCTGGCTATGTTCGAGATCCTGTATGTGGAAGATGTTCCCACGGGTGTCGCCATTTCCGAAGCCGTGCGCATTGCCAAGAAGTATGATGGTGACGATACCGGCGCGTTTGTCAATGGCATCCTGGGCTCCTTTGCCCGGAGTCTGGCACCTGCCGCCGAAGAAACAGCCGCTGAGGAAGTATGATGGTCACCATTGGTATCGATACCAGCAATTACACCACTTCCATCGCCTGTTACGATGGGCACGGTGGCGAGAATTGCTCCCAGCTGCTGCCTGTCAAACAGGGGGAACTGGGTCTGCGCCAGTCTGACGCAGTGTTTGCGCATATCAAAAGCCTGCCGGAGCTTTCCGGCAGGCTGTTTTCCCATATCCAGGGGCAGAAGATCGGAGCCGTTGCGGTATCCACCCGCCCACGGGCGGTGGAGGGCAGCTATATGCCCTGCTTCATGGTCGGTTACAGCCATGGAAAGATGCTTTCCGATGCCTTTGGGGTACCGCTGGTGGAAGTGTCCCATCAGCAGGGCCATGTTGCAGCCTCTCTTTGGAGCGCCGGACGGCTGGATTTGATGGATCAGCCGCACCTTGCCTGGCATCTTTCCGGCGGTACCACGGAATTGCTGCTGGTGGAGCCGGAAGGGAAGAATGTCCGGTGCCAGCGCATTGGCGGCACCACGGATATTTCCGCCGGTCAGCTGATCGACCGCACCGGCGTGATGTTGCAGCTGCCCTTCCCGGCGGGGAAGCACTTGGATGCGTTAAGTCAGGAGGCTGCCATGACAGAAGTGTTTAAGGTCAAATGCCCGGAAATGGAATTTTCCCTGTCCGGTGTGCAGAATAAAGTGCAGCAGTTCCACGAAAAGAACGGCATTCCCAGGGAAACGGCTGGGTATGCCCTGCGGTGTGTGGCAGAGGCGGTATACAGAGCCACAGCAAACGCCCTGAAAGCCTATCCTGGTTTACCGGTGGTGTTTTCCGGCGGTGTTGCTTCCAACTCCATGCTCCGGCAGAAGCTGGAACCGCTGAAACCGATTTTTGCTCAGCCCCAGTTTTCCACGGATAATGCCATGGGCGTTGCCGTGCTGGCACAGCGGCTGACGGAGGAATAACCATGGAGCAGCAGATCTTTTCCATTACACAGATCAATGAATATATCCGATCCCGGATGGATGCAGACCCTATGCTGGGCAGTGTTGCCGTCCGGGGTGAGATCAGTAACTATAAAATGTACCCCTCTGGGCATCATTACTTTACCCTGAAGGATGAGGGCGGTGCCCTGAAATGCGTGATGTTCAAGGGCAGCGCCATGCGGCTGCGCTTTCGCCCGGAAAACGGCATGAAGGTCACTGCTATGGGTAAAATCTCGGTGTTTCCAAGAGATGGCGCTTACCAGCTTTACTGCGCGTCCATGGCAATGGACGGCGTTGGTGACCTGTATGCGGCTTTTGAACAGCTGAAAGCGAGACTTGCGGAGCAGGGGCTGTTTGACCCGGCCCATAAAAAGCCGCTTTCCAAGTATCCAGGCATCATCGGCATCGTCACCAGCTCCGCTGGCGCTGCGGTGCACGATATGCTCCGCATCCTGCGCAAGCGTTATCCGCTGACCCAGGTACGGCTGTTCCCTGTGCGTGTTCAGGGCGTGGAAGCGCCGGCAGAGATCGCCGGGGCCATTCGCTATGCCAACCGGCATAAGCTGGCAGATCTGCTCATCGTAGGCCGGGGCGGCGGCTCCATTGAAGACCTTTGGGCCTTTAATGACGAGCGGGTGGCCCATGCCATTTACCAGTCGGATATTCCGGTGATTTCCGCTGTGGGTCATGAGCCGGATGTGACCATTTCGGATTTTGTGGCCGATCTGCGGGCGGCAACGCCCTCCAATGCGGCGGAGCTGGGTGTTCCTGATCAGGATGCCCTACGGCAAAGCCTTGATAATATGCACGCCACCATGGCTACCATCCTCACCCGGCAGATCCGTGCCGGCAGGCAGCATTTAAAGGCATTGTCCGACAGTCCCGCATTGCGAAGCCCCACAGGGTACTTCAACCAGCGGCGGCAGAATGTGGAAATGCTGAAGAACCGGCTTCTGGCGGCCCAGACTCAAAATTTGGAGCGGAAAAAGCGCCGCTTCGTGGAGCAGACCGCCCGGTTGGATGCCATGAGTCCCCTGAAAGTGCTGACCCGTGGCTATGCCATGGTGCAGACAGAGGATGGAAATGTGCTGAAAAGCATTACGCAGGTGGAACTTGGCGAACGGATCGAAGTTTCTTTCAGCGACGGTAAGCTCTCCGCCACCGTGATGGATAAAAAGGAGATGGGACTATGAACGAGAAAAACATGACCTTTGAGCAGAATTTACAGCGGTTGGAGCAGATCGTCCGGGCAATGGAGCGGGGCGATGTAGCTCTGGATGAATCGCTGAAATTGTTCCAGGAGGGGACGAGCCTGGTTCAGTCCTGCGGCAAGCTCCTGGATGAAGCACAGCTTCAGGTAGAAAAAGTGATCAAAGGCGCCGATGGCGAACCGACATTTGAGGTGTTCCACGATGAAGCATGACGAAAGAACCGCACAGTATCGCAATGCCATTGAACAAAGCCTGAGTGGCTGGCTGGCTATGTATAGGAAAGAACCCCAGAAGCTGCTGTATGATGCCATGGAGTACAGTCTCCTGGGCGGCGGCAAGCGTCTGCGGCCCATCTTTACCCTGGAATTTTGCCGCCTTTGCTGCGGTGACTGGAAGAAGGCGGAAGCATTTGCCACTGCCATTGAAATGATCCAGACTTACAGCCTGATCCATGACGATCTTCCTGCCATGGACAATGACGATTTCCGCCGTGGTAAGCCCACTAATCACAAGGTATACGGCGAAGGAATAGCCATCCTGGCAGGAGATGCCCTGCTGACCGATGCCTTTGCCTGCGCCGCTTCTGCGGATATCCCGGGGGAGGATGTGGCATTTGCCATTTCCGTGCTGGCGGAGAATGCAGGTTCTGCGGGTATGGTGGGCGGCCAGGTGCTGGATATCATGAGCGAGAGCCGTATTCTGAACGAGCAGGAAGTTCTGGACATTCAGAACCGTAAGACTGGTGCGCTGATCAATGCAGCCTGCGCTTTGGGTGTCATTGCCGGCGGCGGAAGTCAAGAGCAGCTGCAAGCGGCCTGCGGTTTTGCCAGATGCCTGGGCCTTGCTTTTCAGATCCGGGATGATATGCTGGATGTTATTGGCACCCAGGAAGAAATGGGCAAGGGTGTGGGTACCGATGCTGCTAAAAATACCTTCGTCCGGCTCTATGGGCTGGAAAAGTGCGAGGAATTGGTACAGAAGTACACCGATGCTGCCATTGATCAGCTTTCCGCTTTTGAAGATACCGACTATCTCATCACACTGGCCAGAAGCCTGACAGATCGGAAGGTGTAACATGGCAGTTACGGTTTTGTGCTATGCAAAATGCTCCACCTGTCAAAAGGCCATAAAGTGGCTGGATGAGCAGGGCATTGCCTATGAAATTCGGCCCATCAAGGAGCAAAACCCCACAGCCCAGGAGTTAAGGAGCTGGAAAGAAAAAAGCTCCCTGCCCCTGAAACGGTTCTTTAACACCAGCGGACTGCTTTATAAGTCCCTGAACCTGAAAGAACGGCTCCCGTCTATGACCGAAACAGAGCAACTGGAACTGCTGGCATCGGATGGGATGCTGGTCAAGCGCCCGCTGCTGGTGACAGAAGACACGGTGATCCCCGGCTTCAAGGAAGAAGCATGGGAAAAGGCACTGAAATAATGAAATGCCGCTGCGATCATTTCGCGGCGGCATTTT
>CAZVAB010000115.1:0-4909 GCA_964625045.1 uncultured Oscillospiraceae bacterium
CCGCCGACGGCTGGACGGAGGCGAACTTTTGCTTCACCCCCACATATTTGGATCGTCATTTTCCGTATACAGAATATTTCGTCCCTCTCATTCCTTATTCAGCACTTTTTTCTGCCAGGATCTTTCATTGCACTTTGGGCAGCGCATATACCTTGTTCTGCCGCTGTGGACTGCCATCAGAACACTTTTATATGTAGGAACATATCGGTGTCCGCATTTTGCGCAGACATAGTAGCCTGCGAGCTGCTCGATCCGAACCGCATATCCAACTCCCACCCCGAAAGGGATCAGTCCCAGCACGATCAGGGCCATTCTCACCCAATCCGCCATTTGTGCAAAACAGGCGACCATAACCAGCGACAAGTACATCACCGTTATGGCCGCACCGATGATGGTCTCCAAATACAGTAACTGCTTATCTGCCCGTTCCTTTTCCTTGATCATATCCAGCAAATTCTTTTCCAGTTCCTTGTTATACTGTTCCATTGTAATTTCCTCCCCACTTAGTAGATCGTTGACGGTAATTTTCAGTATCTCGCACAGTTCCAGCATGACGGACGTATCCGGCAACGATCTTCCATTTTCCCATTTTGAAACTGCACGGTCTGTAATACCAAGCTTTTCTGCCAGCTGCATTTGAGTCAAATTTTCCCTTTTTCTGCGCTCTGCAATGAACCTTCCGATTTTCACCTGATCCACGTTTTCACCTCCTTTCGCCTGTAATATAGCGCATTTTCTCTGCAATAAACACGAACCGGTGGTTGAGCAGGGAGAAATCAACCACCGGTAGAGTCAGACCGTTTCTTTTCTGGTATACAGGCACATTTCATAGGCGATGCCGTTTTCTTCCCCGGACTGCAACACTTCCGAAAGGACCCAATCCGGCGCTTCGTCCAGGTTGGGGAAATAGGTGTCGGACACCGGGGTGCAGTGTACCTTTGTAACATAGGCCCGGCTGCACAGGGGCAGCATCTGCCGATAGATACTTCCGCCGCCGATGACCATGGCTTTCTCCGCTTTTTCCACCAAGTGCATCGCTTCCTCCGGACTGTGGCAACGGGTAAAGCCCGGCATTTCCCCACCGCTCCGGGTCAGCACCACATTTTCCCGGCCGGGCAGGGGCTCTTTCCTTGGGAAATCCTCCACGGTGCGCCGCCCCACGATCACCATTGCACCCTTTGTCGTCTCCCGGAAGAATTTCCGGTCGGCGCTAAGGGCCACCGGCTGGGTGCCGTCCCGCCCGATGCCCCAATCTTCATAAACCGCAACAATCAGATCCATCTTTCCACCTCAAATCGCCATGGGGATCTCATGGTCAAAGGGATGATACTGATAATTCTCCATGGAGAAGCTGTTCTTCGTGAAGGCGTAGAAATCCGTGATGCTTTCATCCATGGTGAATTTCGGCGCGTCAAAGCCCTTGCGCTGGATCATTTCCCGGACCATGGGGATATGCCGGTCATAGATGTGGCAATCCGCGATCACATGGATCAGCTCCCCCACCTGCAGGCCGGATACCTGCGCCATCATGTGCATCAGCACCGCGTACTGGCACACATTCCAGTTGTTGGCGGTGAGCATATCCTGAGATCGCTGATTGAGGATGCCGTTCAGGGTGTTCCCCGTCACGTTGAAGGTCATGGAGTAGGCACAGGGATACAAATTCATATCGTGCAGGTCATCAAAATTATAGATGCTCGTCAAGATCCGCCGGGAATTGGGGTGGTTTTTCAGGTCAAACAGCACCCGATCCACCTGGTCGAACTCCCCTTCCGGGTACTTGTGCTTCACGCCCAGCTGATAGCCGTAGGCTTTGCCAATGGTGCCATCGCTGCCTGCCCACTCGTCCCACACATGGCTGCCCAGATCTTCAATGCGGTTGGACTTTTTCTGCCAGATCCACAGCAGCTCGTCCACTGCGGATTTCCAGTAGGTACGGCGCAGGGTCATAATGGGAAATTCCTCCGCCAGGTTATAGCGGTTGACCACGCCAAATTTCTTGATGGTATGGGCAGGTGTCCCATCCGGCCAGTGGGGACGTACTTCCAGTGCTTCGTCAGAAAATCCGTTTTCCAAAATGTCCAGACAGGTTGCGCAATAAATTTCGTCTGCTTTGCTCATAAATGCCCTCCAATTTTGTGACAATTCACGATTTTTACCCACCAACTTGACAATTGTGCCCAATTTTGGTAGAATTTTGTTGCGCAAATGCTTGCGCATCTATTGTGTCTATTATACCACATCGCAATTCGATTTGAAAGAGGGATTTTCATGGCGCAAAAAACAAATTTGACCATTGATGATATCGCTCGGGAACTGGGCGTTTCCAAAACCACCGTGTCCCGGGCCATTTCCGGCAAGGGCCGCATCAGCGAGGCCACCCGGGCAAAGGTCATGGATTACATCCAGGCCTGCAATTACCGTCCCAGCGCCGCCGCCAAGGGGCTTGCGGAAAGCCGCACCTACAATCTGGCTTTGGTGCTGCCCAAGTCTTTCATCCAGCTGGATCTGCCCTACATCCGTCAGGCCATGAACGCCATCTGTGAGGAAGCGTTCACCTGGGACTATAATATTCTGGTTTGCCTGTCAACGGATGCCTATCCAGACTCCCTGCTGCGCACCCTGGACAACCGCAAGGTGGACGGCGTGATCCTGTCACGCACCGTGGAAAACGATGCGCTGGTGGATGTTCTGCTGGACCGGGGCATCCCCTTTGCCACCATCGGTTCCTTGCCCCCCGGAATGAGCGGCAAGGCCACCGTGGAAGCGGACCACGATCAGGTGGGCGGCTGCCGTGCCCTTTCCAAGACCATTTTGAAGGGCAGCCGGGAAAAGATCGGCGTTCTGGGCAATGATATGCGCTATATCGTCAACCAGAGCCGTCTGGCAGGCTTTAACCGCGCCGTAGAGGAGACCAAATTCCCCCAGGAGAATATTTTCCTGCGCACCAAGATCACCGGCCCCAGGGCTTGCACCGCCGCTGTACAGGAGCTGCTCAATCAGGGTGTGCGCCGGTTCCTCGCCATGGACGATGACATCTGCGAATACATTCTCCGGGCGTTGGAAGCCTCCGGCCACGTCAGCCCCAGTGATGTGGAGATCTTCTCCCTGTCCGACAATCCCAAGCTGGACCTGTACCGCTACCCGGTATCCGCCCTGCGCTTCGACGCAGCGGAGCTGGGCCAGATTGCCTGCCGGGAGCTGCTGCGCTGCCTGCGGGAAGAAAACTACGACCCCAAGCCCATCCTGGGCTACCGGATCATCCAGAGATAACACAAGCGAACCTGCTTCAGTGTGTCAAAAAAGTACCGTCCCTTGGCTCCCCCTGCGGGGGGAGCTGGCCGAAATCTTTGATTTCGGTCTGAGCGGGCAAGAAATCCGCCCTCTCCGTCACGGCATTTGCCGTGACGCCTCTCCCAAAGGGAGAGGCAAGTCATTCACCGGCGCAAAAACGACAGTCTTTTGACAATCTCAAACGGGCCTGCTTCCCAAGGAAGCAGGCCCGCTTTTACATTCAGTCTTCAATTCGGCGGATCTTTGCGCCCAGAGCTTGCAGCTTCTCAATGAGCCGCTCGTAGCCCCGCTCCACATAGTGGATGTTCTTGACCCAGGTAGTGCCTTCCGCGCTCAATCCCGCAATGATCAGTGCGGCACCCGCCCGCAGATCCTTTGCGGACACGGTAGCGCCGTACAGCTGATCCACGCCGGTGACAATGGCGGTCTTTCCATTGATCTGGATATCTGCGCCCATGCTTTCCAGCTCGGTGCAGTAGCCAAAGAAGCGAGTCTCATAGACACTCTCCGTCAACCGGCTGACACCGGATGCCAGGGCCATGCACACGCAGATCTGGGCCTGCATATCCGTGGGGAAGCCGGGATAGGGATGGGTCTTGACCGTGGTATGCCGCAGCTTTCCAACACAGCGGACACGGATGGCATCATCATAATTGATGATCTGTGCGCCCATCTCCGCCAGCTTCGAGCCGATGCACTCCATGTGCTTGGGGATCACATTCTGGATCAGCACATCACCGCCGGTGGCAGCAGCAGCCGCCATGTAGGTACCCGCTTCGATCTGGTCCGGGATGATCACATACGTGCCGCCCCGCAGATTTTCCACCCCGTGGATCTTCACGGTATCCGTACCAGCACCGGAGATCCGGGCACCCATGGTGTTGAGGAAATTCGCCAGGTCCACGATGTGGGGTTCCTTCGCGGCGTTTTCAATGACGGTGTTGCCTTTCAGCAGAGTCGCCGCAATCATGATGTTCACCGTTGCGCCGACAGAGGCCATATCCAGGCAGATGCGCCCCCCATGCAGCCCCTCCGGGCCGGGGCGAAGCTCCACATATTCATCGTTCTCGTCCACATCCGCGCCCAGGGACACAAAGCCCTTGATGTGCTGGTCAATGGGCCGCACCGCAAAATTACAGCCGCCGGGCAGCGCCACATGGGCATGACCGAAACGGCCCAGCAATGCGCCCATCAGGTAATAGCTGGCGCGCATTTTCTTCACCAGTTCTTCACTGGGCTGGGTGTCCGACACATTTGTGCTGTCCAAAATCACAACGCCAGGTTCTGGCTGGCTGATGACCACGCCCAAACCGTCCAATATGGACAGCAGAATACGGACATCGGAGATATCCGGTACATTTTCAATTCGGCAAACGCCCTTGACCAGCAAGGTTGCCGGCAGGATTGCCACTGCGGCATTCTTCGCACCGCTGATGGTCACAGTACCACGCAGAGCATTGCCGCCTTCAATTTCATATCGAGCCAAGGATAATCCTCTCCTTGCGAAAAATATCATTACAGTTATGTATACTGCATTATACCATAGAAAAAGTTATCTGTAAACTATAAAAGAGCAAATTTGTGAAAATGACGAAAAGACATCATTCCCAAAATC
>CAZVAB010000116.1:0-4902 GCA_964625045.1 uncultured Oscillospiraceae bacterium
ACGTTGAAGCTCTCATTCGCAAGTATGTTTCTCCATTTCGACCCGGAAGAAGCAGTCAACTACAATTTGTAATCTTACAGGCCAAAATATTCCACAAGAAATCTTGCCACGCCGTCTTCCTGATTGGTATAGGCGGAAAGATGCAGGCCACTCTGGTGGAGCTCTTCCCGGGCATTTTTCATCAGCACGCCCACCCCCGCTTCCCGGAGCATTTCCACATCCCCCAGGTCATCGCCAAAGGCCAGCACATCAGAAAGGCTCCCCCCTACCAACTCCATCAGCTCTCGGTTTCCAGCGGCCTTATCCACACCTTTTCGGTTGTACCGCCGAAAATTGCCGCTTAAATAGGTGGTAAAGGCCAGATCATGCTTTTGGGCGATGGCCAGTGCCGCTTCGTCATCATCCACCCCGGCAACGATTTTCAAAGCCGGGTACGGAAACACATCCTGTTCATAGTCAAAGGCCTTGCATTTCTGCCCGGTATAAAGCCCCTTGTGGCTGTACAGTGCATCTTCCGCCTGGACGGAGAAATTTTGAGTCACCGCCAGCAGTTCCTTTACGATGGCCAGCGTTTCCTCATTGCTGATCTCCGCTTTGAAAATGGTCCGCTCCTGGGCATCCACAATATGGGCACCGCCATTGTAAATGGCATAGTCCGGCTTCAAAATATCGAAAAACTCCTGGGCGTAATTTTTAGAGCGGGCGGTATTGATGACCGTTTTATGCCCCATCCCCTGTAGTTTTTTCAAAACAGAAAGTGTATACGGTGTCACCTGGGACTGCTTATCCAGCAGCGTATCATCCAAATCAAAAATGATGTATTTCATAAGGTTCCTTTCTATCTGAAATGGCCCGCTCCTGTCCCGGAGCGGGCCACCAAAATGCTTATTTCTTTTCCTTGATCTGGGCCTGCAGGTGCATACTCAGCACCGCCAAAGAGGTGGCCATGTTCTCATACTGCACCAAAATGCCCTCCGGCACTTCCAGATGGGACGTGGCAAAGGACCACACCGCCTTGATACCGCATTGGATCAGCTGATCGCAGACCTCCTGCGCGCACCGAGCCGGCACGGTGATGATGCCCATGAGCACCTTGTTTTCCTTGCAGAATGCCGGAAGTTTGTCCATGGAATAGATGGGTGTTCCCTCTTCCGTGTGGTCGCAGGAGGGATTGATGTCGAAAGCTGCCAGAATATTCAGACCGTAGGCTTCAAATCCGCCATAGCCGCACAATGCCTGGCCCAGCTTGCCCGCACCAATGAGCACGGCATCGGTGGTATTATCGTAACCCAAAAACTGCTCGATATCATCGATCAGGCCCTCCCGCAGATAGCCGATCTTGGGCCGTCCCCCATCGGAGACCATGGCCAGATCCTTGCGCACCTGCACCTCGCCCATGCCCAGCGCCGCAGCCAGAGCCGTTGCGGAAATGTAGGGAGAAGGGCTGTCTTTGATGCTCTTCAGGTATGCCAGATACCCCGGCAGACGCTTGAGTACGGATTTGGAGATTTCTTTACGCGTCATATTTCGTCCTCCGTTAATCGATATAAAATCATATCGATATAAATTTGTACCGATTATAACAGAGTATTTCCTATTTTGCAAGAATTATTTACGCACAGCTGGTTTGCCGCAGAAGTTCCTTGCGCAGGCGCAGCATAATGCGCTTTTCCAATCTGGAAATGTATGACTGGGAAATGCCCATCCGCTGGGCCACCTCTTTCTGGGTCAGCTCCTTTGCCCCGTACAATCCGTAGCGCAGCACCATGATCTCCCGCTCCCGCTCCGGCAGCTCCTGTAATGCCTGGCGCAGCACGCACAGATCCACGTCATCCTCCAGCGGTCGGGAAATCTGATCCTCATCCGTCCCCAAAATGTCCGACAGCAGCAGCTCATTGCCGTCATAATCCATGTTGATTGGCTCGTCCAGAGAAACTTCCGCCTTTTGATTGGCGGTTTTTCGGATGTACATCAGGATCTCATTTTCAATGCACCGGGAAGCATAGGTCGCCAGCTTGATGTTCCGGTCCCGCCGGTAGGTATTGATGGCCTTGATCAGCCCGATGGTGCCGATGGAGATCAGGTCTTCCAGATTGATCCCGGTGTTTTCAAACCGCCGGGCAATATACACCACAAGACGCAGATTGTGCTCAATGAGCTTTTGCTTGGCCCATTCCTCCCCTTTGTCCAGCCCTTCCAGTGCCTCCTGCTCCTCCTGGCCTTTCAGCGGTGGCGGGAGGATATCGCTGCCGCCGATGTAATAGATCTGATCTTTCGGTATCAACCCCAGCTTCTTCAGAAATGCCCACAATTTTTCCATTTCAAATCCCTCCTGCCAATGCCTGATATCCATCCTCACCGCCGATGGGCTCCGGAGCGAAGGCCACCAATGGGCTGACCGTCTTTCCGTCCAGCTTCACCTGCTCCAACCGCAGTCCCAGCAGCATCCCTCCGGGCTGTCCCACAGCCCGGTATGGGATCAGCCGCAGTCCCGGTAACACACCGCTGGTCAGCGTTCCAACCGGGTCCCGGAGCTGCTGGGCCGACAAGCCCAGCTTTCTGCCCACCTGCTCTCCCAAAACCATGACCGTCTGCCCGGTCACCGGATCCCGCAGAGTATTGCCGGTATCCATCAGCGCCAGCAGGCGCATGGTTTTCCCCTGCCATTGCAGCTCCACCGGGCAGAATTTCTGTGCGCCCAGAGGTGTGGGCAATCCCAGGCGGCACAGCACTGCCACCCCAGCCGCCGCCAGGATCAGCTGGAAAAAGCCCCCTTTTCCCAGCCCCAGTGCAATGCCCCCCAGGGCCATGGTCAGCAGCACGAAGATCATCCCCCGGCGCAGTGCGCTGGCATTGCACCCAAAGGCCAGCAGGGACATCCCCGCAAGACTCACCATTCGCCAGAATAAACTGCCCAGAAACGCAAACCCCGGCACCATGCACACCGCTGCATACACGCCCCCCACCGCAGCGGACAGCGCCGCCCTCCCCCATCCCGGGGGATAGCCGGTAAGCCGGTTGGCGGCCAGAAGCAGAAGCCCGTCCACCAGAAAATTCAACAGCAGCACCAGATCCAGGTATACCGTCATCTTCTGCCCACCCCCTCACGAAGATGCCACCAGTATACCGCCCGAGGGCAAAAAAGTTCGTCGCATTTATGAATGTTTTTCCCGACAAATGGCCCCTGTGCGCCCCACTTTCTCCCCAGAGCCGAAAAAAACAGCAAGAAAGCGGCAGCCGAAACCCTCGGCTGCCGCTGCAATCTGTCGTGAATTTATTGGGGGCGCTCCACCGCCCGAATGTTTTTCTCCGCCTTGTGCCGGGGCACCATGATCTCATGGCCGCAGCCCATACACCGCAGGCGAAAATCCGCCCCGGTGCGCAGCACCAGCCAGCGCTTTTCCCCGCAGGGATGGGTCTTTTTCATCACCAAAATATCTTTCAGTTGAATGTCCATGGCCTTCTCACTTCCCCTTGATGGCATCCCAGTATTGCTTTGCCGCCTGTTCCAGCTTATTGGGGCCATAATCATAATAAGTTTTCCCCATCAGATCATCCGGCAGATACTGCTGCTCCACCCAGTGGTTGGGGAAATTGTGGGGGTACTGATACCCCTGCTCCCGTTCCATGGTGTGGGTATCGGCGTGGACGTTCTGCAAATGCCGGGGGAAACCACGACCTAGGCCGTTGCGCACATCCTCCAGAGCCGCATCCAGGGCAATGTGCCCAGAATTGGACTTGGGAGAAGTTGCCATCAGCACAGCCGCATCCCCCAGGGGGATCCGGGCTTCCGGCATTCCCAGCATCAGCGCCGCATCCACGCAGGACTTGACAATGGGAATGATCTGGGGATACGCCAGACCCACATCCTCACAGGCAATGACCATCAACCGGCGGCAGGCGGACTGCATCTGCCCCGCCTCCAATAGCCGTGCCAAATAGTGGCAGGCCGCATCCGGGTCGGAACCACGGATGGACTTTTGCAAAGCCGACAGCAGATCGTAGTAGTTGTCCCCCTCCCGGTCAGCACGGAGCGCACTTTTCTGGGACACCGCCCGGGCATCCGCCAGGGACAGTTTCAGCACCCCTTCCTCCGGCTTCCCGGCGGAAAACAGCACTTCCACACTGTTCATGGCCTTGCGGATATCACCGCCGCAGGCTCCGGCGATGTATTCCAGCGCCCCCTCCTCCGGCTGGGCTTTCAGGTTCGTCCGTTCTTCCAGATAGGACACCGCCCGGTGGATGGCCTGCAAGGCGGCCGCCGCATCGATCTGCTTGAATTCAAAGATGGTGGACCGGCTCAAAATGGCGTTGAACACATAGAAATAGGGATTTTCCGTGGTGGAAGCGATCAGCGTGATCTTACCGTTTTCAATGTATTCCAGCAGGGACTGCTGCTGTTTCTTGTTGAAGGACTGGATCTCGTCCAGATACAGCAAAATGCCATTGGGCGCCAGGAACGTATCCAACTGGGCGGTGATCTCCTTGATATCCGCCGTGGAGGCCGTGGTGGCGTTGAGCTTGTATAGCGTGCGATTGTTCTTTTTTGCGATGATATTGGCAACGGTGGTCTTTCCCGTACCGCTGGGGCCGTAAAAGATCATGTTGGGGATGTTTCCGCTGTCAATGAGCCGGCGCAGGATCGCGCCTTCTCCCAAAATATGTGCCTGACCGAAAACCTCGTCCAAGGTCTGGGGCCGCAGCAGATCCGCAAGTGGCTGATACATAGGCCGCTCCTTTCCGCTTTTTTCTTTCAGTATAGCACACAATGAGGAAAAATGCACTACCTAATTTTCATATTTTCGAATTTTTGTTTTATAAAAGCGCACCTGCTTTCGCAGGTGCGCTCCAGTCTGTCAAAAAACTACCAATACTCCCTGATTTGTGATATAATATTCACAG
>CAZVAB010000117.1:0-4770 GCA_964625045.1 uncultured Oscillospiraceae bacterium
TGCGTGTGCTGGATGAAAACGGCAACGAGATCGAGCTGAAGGACGAGGATGAGGATAACGAGATCGTCTTCACGGACGATAACGAGAACCAGATGGTGGTCGGCAGCACCGATGAAGTGCTGGATGCCGGCTTCGTTATCGACGAGGACAGCCCGGAAGATATTATGGATGTGTTCGGCGGAAGCTCTTCCGACGATGACAGTTACGAAGATTAAGGAGGCGAAGTCATGGCAGATGCCACCTTTGATGCCATTAAAATTGGCATTGCATCTCCGGAAATGATCCGGAAGTGGTCTTACGGCGAGGTTAAGAAGCCTGAGACTATCAACTACCGCACCCTCAAGCCCGAACGGGACGGTCTTTACTGCGAGAAGATCTTTGGACCTACCAAGGACTGGGAGTGCCACTGCGGCAAGTATAAGAAGATCAAGTATAAGGGCAAGGTCTGCGACCGCTGCGGCGTGGAAGTGACCAAGTCCAAGGTTCGCCGGGAGCGTATGGGCCACATTGAGCTGGCCGCTCCCTGCAGCCACATCTGGTATTTCAAGGGCATCCCCTCCCGGATGGGTCTGATCCTGGATATCTCTCCCAAGATCCTGGAGAAGGTGCTGTACTTTGCTTCCTACATCGTCACCGATCCCGGTGATGCGCCTCTGGCCAGAAACCAGGTACTCACCGAGAAGGAATACCGGGATATGCGGGAAAAGTACGAGGACGACTTCAAGGCTGGCATGGGTGCCGAGGCCGTGAAGACCCTGCTGGAGCAGATCGACCTGGATCAGCTCTCCGTTCAGCTGCGTGAGGAGCTGAAAACCGCTTCCTCCCAGAAGAAGCTGCGTCTGGTCAAGCGTCTGGAAGTGGTGGAAGCATTCCGGGAGTCCGGCAACAATCCTGCCTGGATGGTCATGGATGTGCTGCCCGTCATTCCGCCCGATATCCGCCCCATGATCCAGCTGGACGGTGGTCGTTTCGCCACCTCCGACCTGAATGACCTGTACCGCCGTGTGATCAACCGGAATAACCGGCTGAAGCGGCTGATCCAGCTCCATGCCCCTGACATCATCGTCCGCAACGAAAAGCGGATGCTGCAGGAGGCTGTGGACGCATTGATCGATAACGGCCGCCGTGGCCGTGCGGTGACCGGCGCCAACAACCGGGCACTGAAGTCCCTGTCCGATATGCTCAAGGGCAAGCAGGGCCGTTTCCGTCAGAACCTGCTGGGTAAGCGTGTTGACTACTCCGGCCGTTCCGTTATCGTTGTCGGCCCTGAGCTGAAGCTGTATCAGTGCGGCGTGCCCAAGGAAATGGCTATTGAGCTGTTCCGGCCCTTCGTGATGAAGAAGCTGGTGTCCGACGGCCTGGCAAACAACATCAAGTCTGCCAAGAAGATGATCGACAAGGGTAAGGCAGAGGTTTGGGACGCACTGGACGAGATCATCAAGGACCGTCCCGTCATGCTTAACCGTGCGCCTACGCTGCACCGTCTGGGCATCCAGGCTTTCGAGCCGGTACTGGTGGAGGGCCGTGCCCTGAAGCTGCACCCCCTGTGCTGTACCGCTTTTAACGCCGACTTTGACGGTGACCAGATGGCAATTCACGTCCCCCTGTCTGCCGAGGCACAGGCCGAGGCAAGACTGCTGATGCTGTCTGCCAACAACCTGCTGCGTCCCCAGGACGGCAAGCCTGTTACCGTTCCTACCCAGGATATGATTTTGGGTGCCTACTATCTGACCTATACCCGTCTGGGCAAGGCAGAGCGTGGCGCAGAGGAAGTGGTCATCGCTTCCGCCGGTGACAGCAATTACGAGGTTGGCACGCTGGTGGATGCTGACGAGTTCCTGGCTGTGAACAAGACTTTGAAGGCCAAGGGTAAGCAGGAAGCCACCTTCCGTCCCAAGCACGCTTACTCCAGCATGGATGAGGCTGTGGCGGCTTACGCCGATGGCGTCATCGGTCTGCACGCACCCATCCTGGTCCGTATGGAGAAGGAGATCAATGGTGAGAAGGTGCAGCGGCTGGTCAATGTTACCGTGGGCCGGCTGATCTACAACGAGCCCATCCCTCAGGATCTGGGCTTTGCCGACCGCAGCGATCCTGCCCATGCCTTTGACCTGGAAGTGGACTTCCTGGTGGGTAAGAAGCAGCTGGGTAAGATCATTGACAAGTGTATCCGCATCCATGGCTTTACCGTTGCCACCGAGATGCTGGACAGCCTGAAGCGTCTGGGCTATAAGTACGCCACCAAGGGCGCTATCTCCATCTCCATTGCGGATATGGAAGTGCCCGCCATCAAGTACGAGCTGGTCCACCAGGCCGAAGAGAAGGTCGTGGAGATCGAGCAGTACTACCGCCAGGGCTTCATCACCAATGATGAGCGTTACCGTCTGGTGGTCCAGCAGTGGGAAAAGACCACTACCGATGTTACCAACGCACTGTCCGGCAATCTGGATCAGTTCAACCCCATCTACATGATGTCCGACTCCGGCGCTCGTGGTAGCATGGCACAGATCCGTCAGCTGGCTGGTATGCGTGGTCTGATGGCGGATACCGCTGGCCGTACCATCGAGATCCCCGTTAAGGCAAACTTCCGTGAAGGTCTGTCTGTTCTGGAGTACTTCATCTCCTCCAGAGGCGCCCGTAAGGGCATGACCGATACCGCTCTGCGTACCGCTGACTCCGGTTACCTGACCCGCCGAATGGTTGACGTTTCTCAGGATGTGATCATCCGCCAGGGCAACTGCGGCACCGAGAATGGTATCTGGGTGGGCGCTGTGTACGATAAGAACGGCGACGTCATCGACAGCTTCGGCAACCGGATCCGTGGCCGTTACCCCGTCCACGACATCCTGCACCCCGTTACCGGCGAGCTGATCCACTCCAAGGACGTCATGATGATGCCCGAGGATGCCGAGAAGTTCGAGAAGGCCGGTATCGATCAGGTCTATATCCGTACCATTCTGGCCTGCCGGGCAAGAGTGGGTGTCTGCGCCAAGTGCTACGGCATGAACCTGGCCACCTCCAAGGAAGTGGATCTGGGCGAAGCCGTCGGTATCATTGCCGCTCAGTCCATCGGTGAACCCGGTACCCAGCTGACCATGCGTACCTTCCACTCCGGCGGCGTTGCAGGTGACGATATCACCCAGGGTCTGCCCAGAGTTGAAGAACTGTTTGAGTCCCGCCGTCCCAAGAAGATGGCCCAGATCTCCGAGATCACCGGTGTTGTCTCCATTGACGATACCCACCGCTCCGCACTGCGCAGCATCACTGTGACAGCTGAGGACGGCGAGGTGAAGGAATACAATGTGCCTTACTCCGTTGGCCTGAAGGTCAGCCACGGTAAGGTGGTCCAGAAGGGCGAGCCCATCACCGATGGCGCGCTGTATCCCCAGGACGTGCTGCGTATTTCCGGCGTGGAGGCTGTTCAGGATTACCTGGTGCAGTCCGTCCAGGCAGTGTACCGTCAGCAGGGCGTTGAGATCAACGATAAGCATATCGAAGTCATTATCCGTCAGATGATGCGCAAGGTGCGGGTGGAAGAGCCCGGCGATACCTGCCTGCTCACCGGCACCGTCATCGATACCTTCGAGTTCGAGGATGCCAATGCCGCCGTCCAGGCCCGCATCGATGCAGGTGAGACCGAGCTGCAGCTGGCTACCGCTTCCGCTGTGCTGCTGGGTATCACCAAGGCATCTCTGGCTACCGATTCCTTCCTGTCCGCTGCATCCTTCCAGGAGACCACCAAGGTCCTGACCGATGCCGCGATCAAGGGCAAGGTGGACCATCTGGTCGGCCTGAAGGAGAACGTTATCATTGGTAAGCTGATCCCCGCAGGCTCCGGCCTGATGGCATATCGGGATTACCAGCCCGGTAACACGCCTCCCAGCCGGATTATCGAGGCCATCGAAGCCATTGACAACGCAGAATAACTGAACAAAGGCCGTCACCAAACCGGTGGCGGCCTTTTGATACGGAGCAGGGAGAAACCCAGTTATACAAATTTTCTATACAGGAGGGCCTGGGGAGACAACAAAATAGAAAGAATGACAATTTTGCGATTTGTAGAATTATTTCTTGAAAATTTGTTGACTTTTCCGAAAAAGTGCGTATAATATAGAACCGTATGGAAACTCAAAATTGTATGAGGGGAAATAGGGGTGAAGCCCTGGCTCCGCTTCACAGCGGAAAGGTCGTCGTCGGTGCAAAGCAGCTGAAAAAAGTGCTGAATTCCGGCAGGGCCAAAGCCGTTTTTCTGGCTCGAAACGCCGATTTTACCCTCACAGAACCCATTGAGGCAATTTGCCAGCAACAGAACATCCACTGTACCTGGGTCGCCAGCATGACGGACCTGGGGCAAGCCTGCGGGATTGAAGTGGGTGCGGCTGCGGCGGCAGTTGTGGATTGATCCGATTCTACCGGGCATACGCCCGTAGGATATAAATGCCCACCGAAAGGTGAGACTCAAAGAAAGGAGTAAATCGATGCCTACTTTTAATCAGCTGGTTAAGCATGGCCGTCAGCAGGTCACTTACAAGTCCACCGCTCCTGCTCTGCAGAGAGGTCTGAACACTCTGGAGAACAAGGCTACTACTCTGCCTTCCCCCCAGAAGCGTGGTGTTTGCACTGCTGTTCGTACCATGACCCCCAAGAAGCCTAACTCCGCACTGCGTAAGATCGCTCGTGTGCGCCTGACCAATGGTATGGAAGTTTCCGCTTACATCCCCGGTGTTGGCCACAACCTGCAGGAGCACTCCGTGGTTATGATCCGCGGCG
>CAZVAB010000118.1:0-2112 GCA_964625045.1 uncultured Oscillospiraceae bacterium
GGCAACTCCTTGCAGTCCAAGCTGGACGCTGCATATGCACAGCTGTCTCGTGTCGATAACGAATGCTCTGCGCTAAAGACCGAGAATGCGAAGTTGAACCAGGTGTTGGCGGAAACGTCCAAACAAATGCAAAATATGGCAGCTACGCATATCGAAGAAAAGCGCCAGCTCAGCAGAAAGATTCCGCCGGCCAATCTCTTGCAGGAGGCAACGAATCTTTTGCAGGAAATGCAGAAGGAAACGGAAGCGGATGTGATTGTAGTTTCGCAAAATATGTGCGCAAATGACCCGTCTGGCGCAGTTTTTGCTCAGGCGTTGCAAAGAAACAAGGTTCTTTTGGGCCGCTACAACAAAATTTCCGCCATTCTTTCTGATCTGGCTAAATTTGAGGACCTAAATACGGAAAAGGAGAAAGAAAATGAAGGTTAACGGCTGATTTTGCTAAGAGCTATTCCAAGAGGTCCGCAGAAATGCGGGCCTCATTTTTTCGAAAATTTTTTTCGATTTTGGGCCAAAAAACCATTTAACGTTATATATGAAAATTCCAGACCCCAAAGATTTGTCATAATATAGATAGAGAGCATGACATATGCCAAAAAAACAAAGGAGGAATAACTGTGAAAAGACATATTTCTATACCGATGACCCTTTCTTATATAATGCTGGCCATCTTCCTGGCCCTTGGTGCCTTTGCTTCCTGTTCTGATTCGAAAGCAGAGCAAATGCCGCCGGGCACTACCGGGGAAGCGCTCATCGAGAGTACCGGCCCTAGCCATTCGGCGCCGACTGAAGAAGCAACGCAACCGACCGAAGGAGCGGGCAGGGTAGAGGATACGGTTCCAAATGTGATCCCTACTGACCCGACAACCTCGGAAAGTGACCCGGGAAATAAGGATGAAAGCATCCCCGATGAAACAGAAAAAGAAGATAAGAAAGAAGATGTGACTTCTAAGCCTACTATCCCGGCACAGACCATCCCTCCGGCGCAGGAAACTGTTCCCGAGACAGAAGAGACAACACGCCCGACAGAGACAGTCCCGCCGACAGCATCCGAAAGCAAGCCCAATCTGTGGCTGGAACCCATAGAGCCGACTGTAATGCCGTCTACGGAACCTACTACAGCGCCTACGACACCCGCCACGAAGCCGACGGAGCCAACAGTTACGAAGCCGACGGTTCCTGCACCTGATGCTCCGTCAGAGCCGCCCAAGCCCACTGAGCCTGTGCAGACGGACCCTAATGAGAGCCAGACCACTCCGACCGAACCGCCACACCAACATTTGTATACCGAATCGAAACGAACAAATGCGACCTGCGAGGGGAAGGGGAGCGCGACTTATACCTGCGGCTGCGGCGCATCGTATACCAAGTCCATTGATGCCCTTGGTCACGATTGGAGTGATTGGATGGTCGTAAAGGAAGCTACCTACACGGAAAAGGGCGAGGAAGGATATGTGTGTAAGCGCTGCGGTGAGAAGGATACCATTCCGATCCCCAAGCTGAAATACGACCTGCCCGAAGATACAGCGGAAGCGATTGCTATGCTTACGAAAATCTATATCAATGAGCTGCGTAATCAGGAAGGCGCTTGTAGTGCTGCTGATATGCCTGGATGCGATAAGATGTCAAAGCGCCGCAGTGAGCAGATGGCAAGCAAACAAAAGGTCGAACATAACCTGGCAGACTGGAAAGCGGCAGCTACCGAGCTGAAATATGGTGAGTATGTCGATCCCGGCAAATACGGCATGGATCTGGAACCGTATTATAGCCTGGGCGGACAGGAAGCTGTTGGCTCAACCTATGATGCTTTTTCCACGGTGGAGAAAATCGCCCGTCGTTTGGCGGACGGCGTACACAGCAGCGCATCTCACTGGTCGTATGTTGGAGATGACAGCAATAAGTATATGTCTGTTGGTGTCACTCTGAATAACGGGACATGGTACTGCTGCATTATCACCGCAAAGGTCAATCTTGATGAACATTCGTCGCACACTCGTGACTTTAGTCGTGAGTTAGTCATGTGAGGGTTCACGAACATTCGTCCGACAAACCCTAACTTGCAAAATTTGCCTTACGGATTTGTCATAATATAAGTAAGAGGGTCTTCCTCTT
>CAZVAB010000118.1:2212-4745 GCA_964625045.1 uncultured Oscillospiraceae bacterium
CTTGGCTTCGGCTACCCCGCAGTCAGTGCTTCCGCATTGGGTGCAAGGACTGATTACGACGCCATTGCTGCTACTCAGGCTCTGGTCTGGGAATTTGCTACTGGCGCAAGAACTGCCTACACTGGCTTCCCCGAAGACAAGATGTTCTATAATGCATACATCAAGGACAGCCCTGCCTACGATGCATACTGGAACATTCTGGAACAGGCAAATGAGTACAGAGAAAAGACCGGCTACAACTTCTCCCAGCTGCTGGAAGGTTCCAATTTCCTGGTATGGACACATCCTGGCTGCCAGACATTGATGGCTTATTCTATGCCCTCTGACAACCCCTGGCAGGCTTTTGGCAACCTTGAGATCCAGAAGATCGATGAGGGCGGCAATGGCCTGAGCGGTGCGATTTTCAGCATCACAAACGAGAGCGGCGAGACCATCCTGCTGCCCGAAACTGATGAAGATGGCTACACCGCAAATACCGATCCTCTGCCTTATGGCGTGTATACCGTCAAAGAGGAGAAATATCCTGCCGGCTATACCAGCAATGGTGAAACCGAGTGGACTGTGGTTATTTCCGACCAGTCTACCAACGGTATCGAAAAGCTGGTTGTGAGCAACAAGAGAATGCAGGGCTATGTCGCTGTCAATAAGGCAGATGAAGACGGCAACCCCCTGGCAAATGTCAGCTTTACCGTTTATAGCGATTCCACTCTCAGCACCCCCGTGTGCTCTATGGATACGAATAGCGAAGGTGTCGCAACTTCTCGCCCGCTGCCCGCAGGTCAGCGCTATTACGTTCGTGAGACAAAGGCACAGGATCCTGACTATATGCTGGATCTGAACGTCTATGAGGTGTACCTGGCAGACGATAATACCGTTTGGGCCAATAACGGCAACCAGATCATCAACTATCTGGCAAAGGGTGCAATTGGCCTGAAGAAGGCTGACGTATACGGCAATCTGATTGCCGGCGTTGTCTTTGGCGTCTACAAAGATGCCGCATGTACCATCGAAGTGGGCCGTATGACCACCGATGCAGAAGGTGAAGCCTATTACGGTGTCAACGCCGAGGGTGAGTACATCCTCCGTGCAAGAACTACCTACTATATCAAGGAACTGAAAACCGCATCTGACAAGTACATTCTGGATACCACTGTGTATCCTGTCACTGTGAAGGCCGATAGCATGGCCATCGCAAACAACAGCACCAGCATTACAAACTACTTCAAGACCGGCGCTGTTGGCATCAAGAAGGTCGATCAGAACGGCAACGCTCTCTCCGATGTCTATTTTGGCGTTTACCTGGATAACGAGTGCAAGTTCCTCATTTCCTACATCAGCACCAATGACGATGGTATTGCATACTACGGTGTGAATGCGGATGGCAAGTACACTCTGGAAGATGGTCAGAAATACTATCTGAAAGAAGCTGCCACAAAGAACAATGCCTATATCCTTGATACCAAGGTTTATCCCGTCGAGGCTGCCGCTGGCCTGCTTACCATGGCGAACGACGGCAAGGCCGTTGTGAATGTCCAGAAGACCTGGAAGCTGAACGTGAGAAAGACCGACAGCGTTAACCTCACCATGACTGCTGGCGACGCGTCTGTTGTTGGCGCGGTATTCGGCCTGTACAACAAGAATGACGAGCTGCTGGCACAGTACACCGTTGGCAGTGACGGCTGCTTCGCTACCGACACCTATCCGACTGATATCGGCTACTATTTCAAGGAAATCACCGCCCCGAAGGGCTACGAGCTGGATACAAACAGATACTATGTGGATGCATACGCCGCGCCTACCTGTTTGATCGAACCCCATACGGAAAGCAGCTTGGTGCTCACCAACAGCGTCAAGACTGGCACCGTGTCCATCAATAAGTTCACCGATGATCTGGATACCATTGGCGAATTCACCATCCCCGAAGAGGGCGCTGTCTTTGAGATCTATCTGAAGTCTGCCGGTTCCTACGAGTTTGCTACCAAGCTGGAAGATGAACGTCTGTATGATCGTGGTACCGCCAATGCCGAGGGCAAGGTTATCTGGAGCACTGGCACAGCTAATACCAAGACTCTGGCCTATGGTACTTATGTTGTACACCAGGTAAGCGGCTGGGAAAACCGCAAGCTAGTCGATGATTTCGAAGTGAAGATCACTGAAAGCGATCAGCATTTCAGCTACGACCTCAAGAACCCCTGGATTGATATTCCCCACGCAAACATCACCATTTATAAGCGCGACAACGAGAGCAAGAAGGTCATTACTGACGGCGTGGCCAAGTTCAACATCAAGAACAAGGAAACCGACGCTTATTTGACCCGCATTGATCCTGCCACCGGCAAGGAAACCAATGTTTTCGTCACCACCAACGGCAGTTTCACACTGCCTACCGACATGCCCTACGGCACCTACGAGATCATCGAGATCGAAGCGCCCGCAGGTTACATGAAGAGCGAGAAGAACGTTGAGTTCACATACACCATGAGAGATAAGGCCGCGATCAGCTTTGACGTTTATAATGAGCCTTTGAAGGGCG
>CAZVAB010000119.1:0-4730 GCA_964625045.1 uncultured Oscillospiraceae bacterium
CCACAATCCCTCCGAGCCGCCATTCGGCGGCCCACCTCCCTTTGCACAAGGGAGGCTGGCTGGGTGCAAAACGAAAACAATAGCTTTTTTGACACGCAGAAATGACCGATCCGCCGGATTGGTCATTTCTGCTTTTATTTCAACTTCTTATACAGCACCCGCATATCATCGCCCCAGCAGTCGATGCGGTTCTCTTGATAGGTGTAGCCATATTTTTCATACAGGCCCTCAAAATCCGTGGCGATATACACCTTTTCGTGTCCCTGTGCCGCAGCCACATTTTCCGCATAGTTCAAAATCTGCCCGGCATGGTGGTGGCCCCGGTATTCCGGTGCAGTGTAGACAAAGCCGATCCAGGGGAAGAGACTTTCATCCCGCACGCTGTCCTGCCGGGCCAGGGTGGCAAAGGACACCAGCTTTTCCCCATCCTGCAGCAAATACACATCTCCCTCGCCGCCCAGAGTCTCAAAAAACGTCCCCTTCCGCAGCAGATCCCGCAGGAAATGAGCCGCACCCCAGTCGCATTGAGAAATTTTCTCCAACAGCTCCTGCTGGGCATCACTTTCAAAGTACGATACGATCTTCATATTACCAAATCTCCTTTTTTCGTTGTTTGTTACATTTTGCGACGCCTTTGCTCCAATCTAGCTTCCGGCGCAGCATTTCGTTTTTATCCACCGCTTCTCCTTGAAGTTTGCGGTAACTTTCCCAGCGGGAGCGATCCAGCTCCCCCATCTCGATGGCGGAGCGGATGGCACAGCCCGGCTCCCGGGTGTGAGTACAGTCAGAAAAGCGGCATTTCCCCAGGTATCTTTCCACATCCTCAAAGGCTTCCCCGATGCCCTGGGCCACTTCCCACATTCCCAACTCCCGCATCCCCGGGGTGTCAATGATCATTGCCCCACCGGAAAGCTTTATCAGCTGACGGTGGGTGGTGGTATGGCGGCCCTTGCTGTCCTGCTCCCGAATGCCGCCCACTTCCATCAGTGTCTTCCCCGCCAGCGCATTGACCAGGCTGGACTTTCCCACGCCGGAGGAACCCAGAAATACCAGCGTCTTTCCCGGCTGCAAATAAGTGCGCAGGCTTTCAAGCCCCGCCCCCGTCCGGGCGCTCACCGGGTAGATGTCCACCCCCGGCGCTACCTTTGCCACCTGGGTCAGATATTCCATTTTTTCTTCCACCAGATCCGCCTTTGTCAGCAGGATCACCGGCCTGGCCCCGGATTGCCAGGCCAAAGTCAGATACCGCTCCAAGCGCTTGGGATTAAAGTCCATGTTCATAGACTGCATGATGAACACATCGTCGAAATTCGCCGCCACCGCCTGCATTTTAGGGACCGGGCCGGGTTCCTTTCTGGCGAAGAATGTCCTGCGGGGCAAGGTCGCCGTGATTAGACTGTCCCCATTGGTGACGAAGCGGAGCATCACAAAATCCCCCACGGTGGGAATAAGCTCTTCGCCTGCATAATAGTTTCCGGTTTTTAACTGGGCATAGACAGCGCCATGCTTACAAACCACCTCATAGCGCCGCTTATATTGGGCCGTGACCCGGGCTGGAATCCCCGGAAGCCCCCTGGTATCGGGGCACACCCCATAATCGTCGATATTTAACATTTTTATCCTCCAAATTCAGTTTCACTTTGCAAACAGGTTTCTTTTTTAACATTTTTACATCACTCCTTTTCCAAATGCCAACTGAAAATGGGCGCAAAAATACCGCGGCAAAGCAGCCCTCAAGGGTCGGCTTCTCCACGGCTTCCCAATTGAAAGGTTACTCCAAAACGGCGCACCAAAGCAAGGGGCGTTCATCCCCTGTTTTTTCAGCGCCCATATTCAGTTAGCCAAAAAAGACCTCACGAACGATCATAAAAAATACTCCTTTCCCAGTCTGCTTTCCGCAGCACCTTTATATATGCATTATACGATTTAAAACATCAGTTGTCAATCTATTTTTTATTTTTCTTTTTATATTGAATTATGTTGATAATTCAATATAACTCTGCTATAATGGTTGTGAAAGGAGGCGATTCCATGCCCCGGAAGAAAAAAGACGGTCGATTTATCAACTACTACATCGACCGCAGTATCTACGAACGTCTGGAACGCTACGCCGAAGACCGCTCCCAGCCCATGACCACCGCTTTGGAACGCATACTGGACGAGCACCTTTCCCACTGCGAAGCGGAGCTTGCCGCCACCCAGCGCTATTGCCCAGCTGTCACATTCTGGTGTGGAATAACCGCTGTCCAAAGTGTGACCGGCGCTCCTTAGCCCCGCCCGAACCGGATGATTACT
Source organism: uncultured Oscillospiraceae bacterium (assembly GCA_964625045.1). Classification (GTDB taxonomy): domain Bacteria; phylum Bacillota; class Clostridia; order Oscillospirales; family Oscillospiraceae; genus Faecousia. The sequence goes on from CAZVAB010000119.1 coordinate 2,296, forward strand.
GCCTGCTGACCCAGCGGGACTCCCTCTGGGCAGGTGTTCTGGAGGACTGCCTGCGCCAAAACCAGATCCCCTATCTGACCCAAAGCGCCATGGGTGCCGGGATGACCGCCAAAATAGGCATTTTGCAGGAAACGATCCGATTCTATGTCCGCTACGCCCACTTTGCTCAGGCGAAACTCCTGGAAGAAGAACTGTTCACGGTAGCCGCCGGTGAAAATAAGGAGGATGAAAATGAGATCCATTAAATTTATGATTTTCGGTGCGTTTTTGATTTTGTTAGGGCCGGTCCTATCTGTGGTAGACCACTTTTTCGACGATTTCTTCATTCTTTGCTGGATCATCGGTATCCCGGTGCTGATCATCGGAATGTGGATGCCGTCGGATGCTTCCCAGGTACCAACAAAGCCTTCCGAGGATCTTCCCCAAAAGGTCTGCCCGGAATGCGGCAAATCCCACGATTTCGACTATCCCAAATGCCCCCACTGCGGCCATGATTATCAGGCAAAGCAGCTGAAATGAACAACGCGCCTCCGAAAAACGGAGGCGCGTTTTGCCATTAGTTATTCACTCTGTGATGTGCCGTGGGACTGGTAGGATTCAGTGCCTGGAAGGTATATCCGTTTTGCAGGCCCCAAATAATGATCCGCTCCACCGCTGACACGCTGTAATCATACAGATCATGCTGCAATACGATGGCGGTTTTTTTCGTTCCGATGCCGCTGATCACATTGTTGAACACTTCATCCGCGCTGGTTGCGCCGCCTGCATCGCCGCTGTCCACATTCCAGTCAAAATACTGGAAGCCCTTTTCCGTCACGCCCTTGGTCAGCTTTGTCATGATACCGACGCAATACTTTCTGCTGATGCTGTTGGCGCTTCCCCCGGGGAATCGCATCAAGGTGGTGGTCACGCCGGTATACTGCTTGATGATCTGCTGCATTCCGTACAAATCTTCATAAAACGCGCTTTCGCTTTTATAGATTTTATCGTACCGGTGGGACTTGGAATGAATCGCCAGGCTGTGCCCGCCCTTGACGATGTTATTGAGCAATGTCTCCATGTTGTAGCCGGTGTTGACCACAAAGAAGGTCACCTTGACATTGTACTTTGCCAGCACATCCAGCAGTTCCTGGGTGTGATTCGAGGGGCCGTCGTCAAAGGTCAGATAGATGACCTTTCCCTCCGGTGTCACCGTATCCGGCTGCTTGATGGGTTCCACTGTCACCGTCCGGTCCACGCTGGCAATATTGCCCGCAGCATCCTTCACGGTATAGGTCAAAATATACACGCCCGCCGTCATGCTGTCCACCGTGCCCGTGACCCGCACCTGTGCGGTGATATCCCCGTCCAGGTTATCCACAGCGCTAAAACCCGGATCTTCAAACGCCGCACCTGCCGTGATGGTAATACTGCTTTCTCCCTTCAGGGTGATCACCGGGGCATCCACATCCCCGTACTTCACAACCCGCTGGACACTGGCGCTGTTGCCGGAGGAGTCCTTGACCGTGTAGGTGATGGTGTCCCCTGTCCGGCTGATTTCCACTTTGTCCGTCAAATCGCCGTCATAATTGTCTGTGGCAGTGAAGCCCTCTTCCACATAGTCTTCCCCGGGCAAGATGATGTAACCGGGATTTTTCTGCAAGGTGATCACCGGTGCGGTGGTATCCACAATGTGTACCGTCCGCTTTTCACTTTTGCTCATCCACAGGTGGCGCACCCGGTAGCGTATGGTATAGGTTCCCAGCTTTTCCCCATTCACTTTGCCTGTGATTTTAGGCTCCACGGCTTCGCCGTTGACCGCAGCCACAGCACCGGATTCCACATATTGCGTGCCGTATTCCAGGGTCAATTCCTTGTCCCCCTGCAGCTCCAGCCGCACATCTGTCAGTGCAGTGATCAGCCCCACCACCAGCAGCACGCACAGCACTGCGGCGCACATGACCAGCATGTGGTTCCAGCGACGGCGACGCTTGCGCATTTCATAATGGCGGCGGTAGGCGTTGTCATGGTTCCGTCTTTGCTCTTCCATTCTTTGGCTCCTTTTTCCAGCTTTGTGCTTTACATAATAACTATCCCAAGTATACAACATTTTCTTTGAAAGTCAACAGACCCGGGCAAACTGTATCCATTTTGTCACCACATTGTTACTTTTCGTTTCTGTCTTCTTAAACGTTTCTTAAGCGATTCTGTAGGTTTGTCAATGATATGTTACACATTAGGAAAAGAAAAAATAATGTGTTTCGGAGAGTTCCAGCCGAGTGGCCTCATTGGAAAGTTATTATACTGATACTGTCTTACAGCAAGCTGTTTTTTGAAGTCCTCAAAAGAATAGAATTGGTTAATTATAAAATCAAATTGAACACCAGAACAGAAAAAATCCATAGGTTAATTATAAAATCAAATTGAACACCTGAACAGAAAAAAATCCATAGTGG
>CAZVAB010000120.1:0-4700 GCA_964625045.1 uncultured Oscillospiraceae bacterium
TCGGATGGCATTCGTTATCTGAATGTTGAGGATTACCTCAAATCCCTTGCTTGATAGCAATGGCATAAACCCTCGTTAAAACCATTCGGCTCACTTCCTCTTTAGCACCTGCTTCGGCAGGTGCTTTTTTCTTTCATGAGGAAGGCTTTCAGCAAAGAAAAACAGCACCGACTTAAAATCGGCGCTGCTTCAATGCACAGAAATATATGTAAAAACTCAGTTGTGCATTTGTTTGTCATATCAAGGTTCTATAAAATGGTGTAAAATTGGTGTATATGATTTTAATCCCTCATAAAACTTCAAACTTTTATTGTGCCTTTTTATGTATTTTTTCTAATTACCCGCATATTTACGAACTATTTTTAAGAAGAAATTTTTATTATAGAATATACAAGTAACATTCGCAGTAACGGAACGGAAAGCAAGGAAACCACGTTGGCAGCGCTGAAAGCAGTGTTGGCGGAAACACCCCTGGATCAGCTGAGCCCTGCCGCTGCGGCATACTGGGAAGAACATCAAAACATGACCATTTCTCAGGTGGTCACCGATTGTACCAATGAAGGGTTCTTTGTATCAGCCAGCGATGCGCAGCAGTTTCTGATTCAGGCTGCTTTGCAGAGCAAGCTATTGAAGGTAAGCATTTCTGATCCCTATACGGAGACCTACAATGCCTATCGCAATGCTGCCTCCATCCGGGCAGATGGGCGCACCATCGTCATTGTCACACTGTTGGCGCTTTCCATCGTGATGCTGTATCTGCTGTGCAGAGCCCAGGTGCAGGGGCGGCTGTCGCTGCTTGCGGTGTACCGGCTGCTTGGCATTCCCAAACGGAAGCTGTACAGCATCTTTACCATGGAAGCGCTCCTCACCGCTCTCGGCACGGTGATTCCCGCCGGGATCGTGACCTATTACGCCATCCAGACCATTGGCAAGATTCCGGAGATCGAGCTGAATTTGGAGCTGACCTGGCTGCCCGCGGTGATCGTGGGATTGGGCATCATGGGCTATTACCTGCTGGTTTCCATTTTGCCCCTGGCATCCCCGCTGCGGCTCCCCCCTGCCCGCTTGGCCGCAAAATATGATATGTGATAAAAATTGACCGGAGCGCAGGGCAGCTACTTGAATATTCCTTTCTTACCCATGGTGTGGAACGAAAAAACGGAGAGGCTTTGCGCCTCTCCGTTTACGTCTGATTCAGAAACCAGTCCTCTACGATATCGCTGTGAGTAATGACGATCTCGATATCTTTCAGCTCTTCACGGGTGAAAAATCGCAGCTCCCGGGATTCTTCGCTGATGCGAAGCGGTGTATCCTCTGCCAATTCCAAGGCAAATACCACGACCACCATCCGCCAGATGCTGCCGTCCTGATAGGCCGCAATGCGCCCCGGCTCGCCATAGACCGCCAGCTTTTCCAGTGCTTCTTTCTTGACACGCAGCCCCAGCTCCTCCCGGATCTCCCGGATCATTGCATCCACGGGCTCCTCGGTCTTTTTTACGCCGCCGCCCACAAGGCCCCAGGTATCCGAGTCCCGCCGCCGCTCCAACAAGAGACGGTCTCTCATGGTGATGATGGCGTTGGCACCCAAATGGGCAGGCATTGTTGTTTTGGGGGCATTCTTGGGATCGCCCCGGTAGAATTTGACAATGGACATGGCGCACCCTTCCTTTCCGTTTCTTTCTCCTATGATAACATATTTATTTCTGTTTGTCATCCGGGATTTCCGGTGGAATGGGCTTTGTCACTCCGGTGCGCCGGGATTTTGCCAGACCGCCTGCCATGTGCCCCTGGGCATCTTTAGCAAATTTCGCCCGGCGGATGATATCCTCACCGAATTTATCCCGGAGGGCATCCACCGTTTCGTCCAGCCGCAGCTTTTTCTCATACTGGACGGGGCTGACCCCGGAGAAAAGATCAAACTGCTGATACCCCTCCCCGGACAGCCGGGTCATCTGCACACCCAGCTGCCGCAGGGGCGTGACCTGATCCCAGGCTTCGTCAAAGACCCGGCAGGCTTCCTGAAAGATCTCGCTGGTGATATTGGTGGCGCAGTGCAGCTGGGATTGGTGGGAAAAATGGAGAAAATCATTGGTGCGCAGATGTACGCTGATGCAGCTGCCCCATTTTCCATCCCGGCGCATCCGCATTCCCACGGTCTCGCACAGCCCCAGCAGCACCTGATGGGCCTGCTCCCGGGAGACCACATTGGAAGCGGTGGTCACAGAATTGCCGTAGCCCTTGTTTTCCGCCGGTTCCGGGGTGACGGCATCGGCGTTGCGCCCATTGGCAAAGTGCCAGATGGTCTCTCCCTGCTTACCCAGACGGCGGCGGAGCAGGGCCGGATCCGCTTTTGCCAGATCCCCAATGGTGTAAATGCCCATGATCTTCAGCTTTCGCTCCGTTGCAGCCCCCACAAGGAACAGATCCCGCACCGGAAGGGGGAAGAATTTTGATTCCATTTCCTCCGGGAACAGGGTATGGACCTTGTTGGGCTTTTCAAAATCCCCGGCCATTTTGGCCAGCAGCTTGTTGCTGGAAATGCCGATGTTCACGGTGAACCCCAGTTCATCGCAGATCTTTTGCCGCATTTTCTCCGCCGCCAGCCGGGGGCTTCCCCAGAGCCGCTCTGTGCCGGTCATATCCACCCAGGCCTCGTCAATGGAATACTGCTCCACCTTGGGGCTGAAGGAGCGCAGCATCTCCACAAATTTCCGGGAAGCAGAGACATACAGGTCATAATCCGGGGGCACTACCACAAGATTGGGGCATTTTTCCAGCGCCTTAAACAGCGGCTCCCCTGTTTGAATACCGCACTTTTTGGCCGGTGTGCTTTTGGCCAGAATGATGCCATGGCGGGATGCTTTCTCCCCCGCTACCACAGCAGGCACCTCCCGCAGATCGGTGGTCTCCCCCAGCACCTGCACCCGGTAAGCTGCCGACCAGCTCAAAAAGGCCGAATTGGCATCCACATGAAAGATCACCCGCTCCGCCATCAGTACACCCTCCGAAGCCAGCACCAGCTATGGGTGCGGATGGTATAGCGCAGCTCAAACAGCGTGCGCTTGCCCTGGATCACAGCCCGGCACAGAAAGATCATGGCTTCAATACCCAAATATTCCACCTTTTTGACACTGACCACTTCGTCAATGTCCACCCGCAGAAGTTGATGGGCTTCATCTTCCAGCCGCAGACGCAGCGGACGGATATCCCCGGAAGCTGCGCACATGGAGATCACATCCACGGGACATATTTTTTGTTCCAAACCCATCACCTCCTGTGTTTTCTATATTATAGCACATTCGTTTGTAAATAGCAATAGTTTCCCGTTTCCAATTTTTGCGTAAAAACTCCGCCCTGTTTCATTGCAGAGCGGAGTTTGTCTCTTTATAGTCCAATGCGGGATTTATTTTGCTTCCAGAAGGTGCGCAGTTGGGTCTTGTGCTGGCAAAGTTTTTCCTGGCAATGGGCGCAGGAAAGGCTGGCATTGGTCTTTTCGGAAAAGCGCTCCGGGTGGCACCGGTAAGTGATCTCCCACCGCAGCAGGAGCAGCAGCGACATGGCAAGCAGGCTCCAGGTAAAGGCATCCGGGATGAACAAATACGGCGTAAACATCATGGCAAAATCCCAGTTATAGATCCGGCAAACGGTGCAGCAGCGGTTCTTCAAAAACCAGGTCTGGAACGGGCAGAAGAACAGAATACAGATCATATCGCAAACGCCGTAAGCCAGGCTGATGAGCACCAGAATACCCTCATCGATCCATTGCAGCTTATAAATGGCACCGATGATCCCATTGAGAGCGCACCAGGAAAGGACGACCACAGCGGTCCGCTTCCAGCTCATTCGCTCCGGTGTCTGCTGCCCGGTGGGCTTAAAGTTTCGCTGAAACTGCTTCTGGCAGCCCATGCTCTCCACCCGGGAGGGGAAAAACCGGGCGATCATTTCCACCGCGTACACCGTCCAGATCAGCAGAAGCAGCCAGTTCTTTTCCTCGAAGCCCCGGAACAGTGCCCCATCATTCTCCACCCGACTGACCACATACATGGCAAATGCCAGTAAAAACAGCACGGACCGGTAGCCGAGCTTGACATAGTGTAAGGTAGAGATCAGGGAAATTTTCCGTTTTTTCATGTTATACCTTCATTTTTATGTGATAATGATATTATTATATCACCCGGAAAAGGAATGTCAACGGAAACCTTCCTTTATGCCAGAACAATGGCCTGCCCGCTTCCACCAGATCCATAACAGTAGACCGTTTCATGCCGCACCCTCCTGTATTGGTGATACAACATAACGGTGCGACTTAAAATCAAGTTTAAAAAACAGGAAATCACTGTAAAGGAAATGTAAACACTTTATGACCATAAAAAACGCCCCTCGAAAGAGGGGCGATGGGATCGAAACAATTAGCAGCCAAAGCCAAACATGGCGCAAATGGCCTGCCAAAGGTCACGGCAATCAAAAGAGAAGATTTCACAACCAAACATCATTTTGACCTCCTAAACTTAGATTGTCTCGCGAAGACTGACTAAATGGTAACAAACTTGTAACCATTTTTCAAGCTGTAATGTTTTCCAAATATGGGGAATACATGGGAGTTGTCCATTACAATTTATAAATATAGTTCAGGCAGTTTGGTAATTCCTCGTCGATGTAGCCGCTATCAACAAATCCGGCTTTTTTATAAACGTGCAGTG
>CAZVAB010000121.1:0-4696 GCA_964625045.1 uncultured Oscillospiraceae bacterium
CGAGTCCTCCACCGCATTAAAAAATCCAGATGCCCTCATGGGCATCTGGATTTTTTGGTGCCGCTGACGGGACTCGAACCCGTACAGTATTTCTACCGGGGGATTTTAAGTCCCCTGTGTCTACCGATTCCACCACAACGGCTTAACTCGTTTATGGTATCACATTTTCCTCAAGCCGTCAAGTATTACAGTTGATCCAAATTCAGCGAAAACGCCGGCAGGCAATTGTCGATAAACCAATCCAGTTCCTCCCGGCCCATGGCCTTCATAGAGTCCATGGTCTGCTGAGCCGCGGACTCAAACTCCGTATTCCCGGCCTTCTGCTCTTCGATGCACTTGATATAAGCGGACAGCTTATCCGCCGCCTTCACCACCGGCTCCAGTTCTTTGTCATCTTCCAGCACCAGCGGCGCATAGATGGGCCGCAGCTGCTCCGGCAGCATTTGCAGCAGCCGCTCTCCTGCGACCCGCTCCACCTGCTTATAAGCCAGCTTGATCTCTGGGTTGTAATACTTGATGGGGGTGGGCAGATCGCCGGTCAAGGTCTCCGACGCATCGTGATACAGCGCCGCCACGGCGCATTTATCCGGGTCCGGCCCCTCCAAACCCAGAATTTCCCGGCGGATCAATGCCAGTGCATGGGCCAGCACCGCTGTCTGGTGGGAATGTTCCTGAATATTTTCAGAAAATGTATTGCGCATCAGGCCCCAGCGGGTGATGTTGCGCATCCGCCCCAGCAGGGCGTAAAACTCATTTGCCATTTCTCTCTCCTAGAATGTTTTCGATAAGCGCCGGAAGCTGCTCCGGTCTTTCACAAAAATACTTGCCCCCAGCGTTTTCCATCTCCTGCCGGGTGCGAAATCCCCACAGAACACTGACACAGGGAACTCCGGCATTTTTCGCCGTTTCCACGTCCACTTCGCTGTCCCCAATATAGATGCAGCTCTCCACTCCAATTTTCTCCATGGCCTGAAAAACCATATCGGGCCGGGGCTTTCGGGGACACACGGGGCTTTCTCCCTGGGTGTAGATACCGGGAAAATAGTCCCCGCAGACGATCTTCGTCGCCGTATCCGGCTTATTGGTGACGATGGCCATAGGATAGCGTTTTCCAAGTATTTCCAGTGCCTCCCGGATGCCCGGGTAGGGCGCAGTCTTTTGCTGACAATGCTTTACATAAATGCTGTGGAAGGTGTTCCAAACATCCTCCACATCCCGCTGCCCCTCCAGGGACAGTTCCAGCAGCCGCCGGGCGCCGTTGCCCACGAAATGGCGCACTTCCTCCATCGTCCGCTCCGGCAGGCCCAACTGCGCCATGGTCTCATTGACCGTGTCATAAAGATCTTCCAGGGTATCCAGCAGCGTCCCATCCAGATCCCATAAGATACCGATGCTCATACCTGGCCCCATCCTTTTTTCAGCCGGATATCCTCCCCCAAAAAGGCCAGCCGGACAAAATTGCCCCGAAGCCGGGAGACGATCTGGGGATTGTAGCGCTTTGCCAGATCTTCCGTGTTCAAATTAGTGGAAATGATGGTTGCCTTGCCGGCCAGCATCCGGTCATTGATCAGGGTGTACAGAGCGGCAGTGGTAAACTGTCCGGGCATTTCCGTGCCCAGATCATCCACGATCAGCAGATCACAGGCGGTGTACTTTTCGCTGTCCCGCCGGGCCTGCTCGTCACCGTTGAACTTGGCCCGCTCCATGCAGGTAAACAGATGTCCGGCGCTTTCATAGACCACCGCGTGACCATTCTCCGCCACCGTCCGGGCGATGCAGGCGGAAAGGAAAGTCTTTCCCAAACCCGTATCACCGGAAAACAGCAGATTACCGGATCTTTCGCTGAAATTCTCCGCATAGCGGCGGCAAGCCTGATAGGTGCGCTCCATGACCATGCGGATATTTACCCCCAGCTTGGAGTCCACCCGGTCGGGGTAGTAATCCAGCCGAAAGGCATCGAAGCACTCCTCTCCCTCGGATAGGAAGGTCAGTTCCTTTTTCTGCTCTTCGCCGCAGAGCTTTTTCAGGCAGCCGCACATGGTGCTGCCGATGTAGCCGCTGCCGCCGCATTTGTCGCAGACCGCTCCCTCTTCCAGAAAACCCGCGGGGAAATTCTCCTGGATGAGCATTTGCCGCTCCCGCTGCAAAGCAAGATTTTCCTCTTTGACCTTTTCCATCATGGCCTTTGCGTCCCCGCTCTGGGTAAACGCCGCCTGAGCGGCCTGGGCCATGGTCTTGCGCAGGAGAATGTCGATCTCCCGGAGCCGGGGGACTTTTTCATAGGCCTGCTGCAAATCCTGTCTGTATCTGGACTCCCGGTCCGCCTTGGCGCTGGCCAGCCGCTCCCGGGCCCGCTTGATCACTTCTTGACTGTATGCCATGGTTAAACCTCCTGCAACATTCTGGCGATCGCCGCCTGTTCATCCGCATCCAACTGCCGCTGAGCACTTCGCTCGTTGGGCTTTCGGTCGCCGTTTCGGATGGCTTCTGCGGTTTTCAGCCCCGCTTCGTTCCATCTTTGAAGAATTTTATTCATATAGGGCCAGTTGAGGTTGCCCGTATTCAGGCAGGTGCGTTCATAGGCCATGGCGATGGCCTCCTGGTCAAAGCCCATTTCCAGCCAACTGCTGGCATACCGCTCCTCCGCCGCCGTCAGGGATCTTCCCCGGATCTGCAAGGTCTGCATCAGCTGGTACATCTGGCTGTGCCGGGTGTTTTGGGTATGGATGTAGGCCGCGGCCCCTTCCAGAGTATCGATGCCCTGCTCCGCCCAGCTGTAGGCTTCCTTCTCAATGGTGCGCAGACTGGGATTGCGCAGGCTGCCCCGCTGTCTGGCCCGGTCCTTGCAGTAAGATACCAGTACGGAAATGACCTCCGTGGGCAGGCCTAGATAGTGCACAAAGGACAGCAGTATCTTTAATTCCTCCGTGTTCAGGTTCCGGCCCAGCAGCCGCTGGACTTCTCCGTAGAGCATTCGGAAGTTTTCCTCCCGGTCCATTGCTTCCAGCACATCTTTTTCAGAATAAGTGGGCCGCTCTCCGGGCAGAATCACCTTTCGGCGTTCCTCAATCCACAGCCCCAGCTGCCGCAGGGTCGCCGTGGCGCAGGAGAGCCGGGTGGGGGTAAAATTCAGTTCCCCCGCCGCCTGAGCCGGATCATTGCCGCAGCGGATGAATAAGTACAGGAGCGCCGCGTCGCCGCTGGATGTGCCAAAGAGCTTGCGCAGGTCCTCCTTTGGGATGTTCAAATTCTCGATGTTCATGGTCATTCCCTCAAAATTCGTCAGTTATGGTCATTATAACACACCTTTCCCCTAAGGACAACGCTTTTTCCCAAAGAATTCCCCGCAAATTTTTCCAGCTCCCGCTATTTTTCCTATGATATCACCGTCGACTCACTGTAAGAGACCGAAAAGGAAGTTAAAAAGCACAAGGAGTGACTCTTTTTTCCTGATCGTTTCGAAAGCAGGCTAGAAACACAGACATATTTTCCGTCATTTTGCATATCATCTAACAAGTAAACGGTGTTTTATTATGCAGTATATCAGAATTCAGTCCGTATTTTTGTTCATTATCCCAGATTGACGGATGCCGTTTTTTTCATTATGATAGAGCAAAAAGAAAGCGTTATATTTCGAAGCAAAACAATTCAAAGGTGGTAAAGCCATGAAATACATGATTGCAGTGGATTGCGGCGGAACCAAGACCGATACCGTTCTCTTCGACGAAACCGGGCACATCCATCACCGGGATGTCAGCGCCGGCGCCAACGGTATGGACATTGGAAAAGCAGAAGCCTTACGGCGCTTCTTAGGAACCATGGAGCGAGTTGTGCCTCTTTCCCCCGGTCGTGTCAGTGCCATTTATGGTGGCATTGCCGGAGTAATGCCCTTGGGCGATTTTTACACCCCTGTGGTTGCCCCCAAGGATTACGCCGATTCTCTTCGCTTTGCAGACGATGGCCCCAGCATGATCTCTGCGACCATCGGCCACCAAAACGGCTGCGCCATGGTCATCGGCACCGGTTCCTCCTGCTTCATCCGCATTGATGAGCAACCGCTTCGGAAAGTCGGCGGCAAAGGTTATCTGATCGATACCGGCGGCAGCGGTTTTGAGCTAGGCCGGGATGCACTGGCAATGGCTTTCCGTGCGGCAGATGGCCGCTGCGAAGCTACTTTACTTACAGAATCGATTCAGGAACAGATGGGCGCACCCATTGACCAATGGATGGAGCGCATCTATGATCCCGTTTCCGGTGGCCGGGCTTTCGTTGCCTCCTTTGCCCATCATGTCTTCGAAGCACGAGCCAGGGGCGACTGGGCCGCCAATGATATTTTCGACCGCGGCGCGGCTTTGCTGGCTGATTTGACTTATGCCGCCGCCAAATGGTTTGATGGGCCATGCTCAACTTTTATTTATGACAATGGGGTCAGGCTCACCGCCTGACCCCAACATTTATTATAGAACCAAAAAGAAAGAGCAGCGAATGCTACTCCTTGAACGCTGTTATGGGGCTAACGCCCCACGGGACTCTCCCACGGCGGGAAACCATGCCACCAGCATATTTTCTGCTCCGCCTTTCGAGCCTCATTACCTACCAAATTCCATATAAAAACAGGAGATATCCGAAGATATCTCCTGTTTTTCTGGGGTGGGTAATGGGACTCGAACCCACAACGCCCGGAACCACAATCCGG
>CAZVAB010000122.1:0-4667 GCA_964625045.1 uncultured Oscillospiraceae bacterium
AGGGTTTCCCTAACAGAGACCAAAATCAATTTTGCGCATAACTCTTGACATTACCCCCCAAAGGGGAGGGCTTGGGGAAATGGGGGATAGAAACACGCTTTTGTGTATATTTTCCTTGCCTTTTCCTGGGGTTGTAGTATAATATTGTTGAAAAATGCGGAAAGGAGGGAGCATCCATGAACGATCATCAGCACAAGGTGCGGGGATGTCTGCTGGGGCTGGCAGTGGGCGATGCCATGGGTCATACTGTGGACAACAAAACTTTGGACGAGATCCGGGAAGACTACGGCCCCAACGGCCTGCTGGGCTATGACCTGGTCAACGGCTATGCGGATGTGACCTCTTACACCCAATTGGCGGCATTTTCCGCCAACGGCCTGCTCATCGCCCTGACCCGGGGGCGGCTTCAGGGGAAAATGGCCCCGCTGGTGCGCTATATTGCTCTGGCTACCCGGGAATGGTCCCGGAGCCAGCATTTCTGCACCCAGGAGCGCAATTACTGCTGGCTGTCCACCGTGCCGGAGATGAAGCGCCGCTACTGCATGGACACCCGGATGCTGGATGCCCTGAGCCGGGAGCGGCTGGGCACGCTGGAAGAGCCCCTGTACCCATCCAACCACCCCGGCGCACTGACGGAGGTGCTCCCGGTGGCACTGCTGGCCCAGGAGCTGGGGCTTTCGCAGGAGGAGTTGGACCGGCTGGGGGCGGAAGCTGTGGCCCTGACCCACGGCGAGCCGGAAGCTTTTTTGAGCGGTGCGGTGCTGACCCATTTCCTGTGCGGCATACTGGAAAATGGGGAGGTTTCTCCCGCAGAGCTGATCTTGCAGACCATAGATGCCATCCAAATGCAGTTTGGCCGGGAGTTTGGGCAGACCACAAAGATCTGGGAACTGCTACAGTTGGCCATTAGCCTGTCCCAGTCAGGGGATGTGACCCAGATGGAGGCCATGCAGACCCTGGGCTGCCGCACGGCGGCAGAGGTGCTGGCGGGTGCCATGTATGCGGTGATCACCTGCAACGGGGATTTTGATACCGCACTGATCACGGCGGTGAACCACTCCGGCCGCAGCGCGGCGGTGGCTGCCATTGCCGGCTGTATCATGGGTGCGGCGCTGGGCAGCGGAGCGCTGCCGGACTTTTATCTGGAATGTCTGGAACCCAGCGCCACATTGACGGAACTGGCGGACGACCTGACCGTTGGCTGCCCGCTGGTGGCGGGAAGCAACCTGTTTGACGACGATTGGGACCGGAAATACCTGCACGCAGGGCTGTAAAGGGTAAAAAAGTCGAAAAAATGTGGAAAAAACCTTGAAATAGGGGTTGCAATTCCCGCATAATGATGATATAATCCAGATGTTAAGATGTTCGATGTTCGGGAGAGAGGGGCTAGCCCCTCTCTCTTTCGTCATGATTGGAGGCGAAAAGATGAAAGTAACAGAATTGGTGGCAAGCTTTGCCAAACCCATCGTGGAGGCCCACGGCTGTCAGCTTTGGGATGTGGAGTATGTCCGGGAAGGCTCGGAGCGGTTCCTGCGGCTGTACATCGAAAAGGTGGACGGCAATGTGGACATCACCGACTGCGAGGCCATTTCCAGAGCCGTTGACCCGGTGCTGGATGAAAAGGACCCCATTCAGGAGTCCTACTGCTTCGAGGTATGCTCCGCGGGATTGGAGCGCAAGCTCACCCGCCCGGCGGATTTTCAGCGGTTCATGGGCAGCCCCGTCATGGTCAAGCTCTACCGGCCCAGAAACGGCCTGAAGGAGATCCCCGGCGTTTTGCGGGGGTATGAAGAGGGCCGAGTGACCCTGGAAGCGGGCAAGGAGACCATCACCTTCGAGAAATCCGAGGTGGCGATGGTGCGCCTGCGGGTAGAATTCTAAAAATCATACATCATAGATATAGGAGGAAATGAACGACAATGGCACAGAGAAGAACCAAGAAGACCGAAGCACCCAAGGTGGACATCGGTGCGGAAATTTTTGCCAGCCTGCGGGACCTGGAAAAGCTCAAGGGCATCAGTGTGGATTACATGGTCGAGCGGCTGAAGCAGGCGCTGACCAACGCCTACCGGAAGGACCGGGAGGATCACCGGGATATCCCCGCCGACAATGTGGTGGTGGATCTGAGCGAAAAGGGTCTGTATATGTACCAGATCAAGACCGTTGTGGACGAGCTGACCGATATCGGTCTGGAGATCCACATTGACGCTGCCAAGAAGCTGGACCCCAATGTGCAGCTGGGTGACACCATCCAGATCCCTGTGGACATCCAGAAGTTCGGACGCATCGCTGCCCAGACCGCCAAGCAGGTGGTCATCCAGGGCATCCGGGAAGTGGAGCGGGGCGTTGTTTACGAGAACTACTCCAACAAGGCTCAGGAGCTGCTCACCGGCACCGTTCTGCGCATCGACCCCGAGGACGGCGATATCATCGTCACCGTGGGCCAGGGCAACGACCAGCACAATGCCGTGCTGCGCAGCGCAGAGCAGATCCCCGGAGAGACTTATCACCCCGGCGACCATATCCGGGTCTATGTGCTGGAAGCCCGGCAGTCCAGCCGTTCCACCAATGTCTATGTCTCCCGCACCCATCCCAATGTGGTGCGCCGGCTGTTTGAGCTGGAGACCCCCGAGATCGCAGACGGTCAGGTGGAAGTGCGCAACATCGCCCGGGAAGCCGGTTCCCGCTCCAAGATGGCTGTGCGTGCCACTGTGGAGGGCGTGGATCCTGTGGGTGCCTGTGTCGGCCCCCGGGGCGGCCGTGTAGGCGCCGTTGTGGAAGAACTCCACGGCGAGAAGATCGACATCGTGGTGTGGTCCGAAGATCCCTGCGAATATGTCAGGGCGGCACTCAGCCCCGCGGATGTGCTGGCTGTGGATCTGATCCCCGGTCAGAAAGCCTGCCGTGTGGTGGTGCCGGATGACCAGTTGAGCCTGGCCATCGGCAAGGAGGGCCAGAACGCCCGCCTGGCTGCCCGGCTCACCGGCTATAAGATCGATATCAAGCCCGCTTCCCAGGCAGAGGAAGAATAATTTATAATTGTTTTTCGGAGGTGGTCTCATGCAGAAGAAGATCCCCCAGCGGCAGTGTATGGGCTGCCGGGAACGGAAAGAAAAAAGGCAGATGATCCGTGTCGTCCGGTGTACCGACGGTGAGATCCGGCTGGATTTCAGCGGTAAGCTGGGCGGACGGGGCGCATACGTCTGCCCCAATATGGAATGCCTTGCCAAGGTGCGTAAAAGCCGCGGCTTGGAGCGGAGCCTGGATACCCCCATTCCAGAAGC
Organism: uncultured Oscillospiraceae bacterium; assembly: GCA_964625045.1. Lineage (GTDB taxonomy): Bacteria > Bacillota > Clostridia > Oscillospirales > Oscillospiraceae > Faecousia. The sequence goes on from CAZVAB010000122.1 coordinate 3,285, forward strand.
GGTCTATGTCCGGCTGGAAAAGGAAATGGAGGCGGCAAACCGTGGATAAAGCCCTCTTCTACCTGTCCCTGGCCCGGAAAGCGGGGCTGGCGGAACTGGGGGAGGAGCCGGTGAGCACCGCGGCAAAAGCGGGAAAAGCAAGGCTCGTGATCGTGGCCCGGGATGCTTCGGATCACACCTGGCGCAGAGGCCTCAGCTTCGTAGCCGGAACGGCCCAGCCCTGTATCCGTGTTCCCTATACCAAAGATGAGATGGGCTTCGCCATCGGCCGCACGGCCCTGGCAATGGCAGCCCTGACCGATGCGGGCATGGCCCTTTCCCTGGTGGAAGCGCTGGAACAGCCGGATGCGCAAGCGCTGGCTGCGCTGAAAGAAGCGGCGCTGCGTTCCCGCCAGCGGGCAAAGGAAGCCAAGGCTCACGCCCGGGGCAAAAAGCCGGGTAAAAGGCCCGCAAAGCAGAAATGATTTTGGAGGTGCGTTTAATATATGAGTATTGTAGTGAAGTATCGATTGAAAGAAGTGGCGGCTGACTTTGGTGTCAGCACCAAGGAAATTACGGAGATCATCTCCAAGTACGGCGAAAAGCCCAAGTCCCCCACCTATGTGCTGACGGAGCAGGAGCTGAATGTGGTGTTCGACCACATGACCCAGCACAATCAGATCGGCTCTCTGGAGCAGGTCTTTGCCGTGCAGCCTAAGGCCAAGGCAGAAGCCCCCAAGGAGCAGCCCAAGAAGGAAGCGGTCAACCACAATAAGCCCGCTGAAAAGACTGCCAAGCCCCAGACCGAGCAGCCCGCCAAGCCCCAGAAGGCATCGGAGCCGGAGCGGAAGCGGGAGCGCCGGGTGGTGGATACTTCCGCTGTTCAGGTCAACGCCAACCGCTTTGCCGATGTGGATAATCTGGTGTCCGAGAAGGTGCAGAATTTCCAGGGCGGCAAGCAGCGCATCGGCGGCAAGAAGGGCCAGCAGCAGAAGCAGAAGATGCCCAACAAGTTTAAGGGCAACAAGTCCCGCAACGAAGAGCAGGAGAAGATGCGCCGCCTCCAGATGGAAGTGGCCCGGAAGGCTCCCACCGTGGTGAAGATCCCCGACGAGATCACCGTGGGCGAGCTGGCTTCCCGGATGAAGAAGACCGCCGCGGAAGTCATCAAGTGCCTGATGAAGAACGGTGTCATCGCTGCGATCAACCAGTCCATTGACTTTGATACCGCCGAGTTTGTGGCCACCGAAATGGGCTGCAAGGTGGAAAAGGAGATCACCGTCACCATCGAGGAGCGGCTGATCGAGGATCACGAGGATACTGCGGAAGAGCTGGTCACCCGGGCACCCGTTGTGGTGGTCATGGGTCACGTTGACCACGGTAAGACCTCCACGCTGGATGCCA
>CAZVAB010000123.1:0-4658 GCA_964625045.1 uncultured Oscillospiraceae bacterium
GTCTCTTCTTGATCGTTGTCCCTTTACTGACTATACCATTAACTTAATGACATTGTTTTTCTCCGGTCAAGGGTTTTTGTTACTTTCTTGAAAAAACTTTGTCGCTGATCATGGCATCCACCTGATCCAGCCGGCATAGGTTATGGCAGTATGTATTTCCGAATTTGCTGCTGTCGCACAGGAATATCCGCTTCTCGCTCTGCTCAAACATCACCCGGCGCAGCTGGGTCTCCTCCGCGGAGGCATCGGTGATCTTCCCGCTTTCGGACAGGCCCCGGCTGGAGAAGAAAAACAGATCCGCGCTGAATTCCCGCACCATCCGCTCCGCAATGTGGCCCACATAGGCGGAAGAATTATGCAGCTGCAAACCACCGGTGCAGTAGACATTGTGGGAAAGGCTGCTCAATTCCTGGGCAGTCTTCAAGCCGTTGGTGATGATGGTCAGGTCCCGGAACTGGGTCAAATGCCGCACCATCCGCTGCACCGTGGACGAGGCGTCAAAAAACAGCACCTGTCCATTGTGGATGTGGGTCAGGGCCCGGCTGGCGATCAGCTCCTTGGCTTCGGAGTTTTGCCGCTCCCGCATATAAAGGGGCAGCTCCCGGTTAGGTCCCGCCAGCAGCACCACGCCGCCGTGGATGCGCTTTACCAATCCCTGGCGCTCCAATTCGTTCAGATCTCTTCGGATGGTGGTCTCACTGACAAAAAGCTGCTCCGCCAGGTTGCGCACGGACATGGTATTGCGCTCCGATAGGATATCCTGTATCTTTTCCAATCGCTCCAATTCAAACATTGTGCTCATTCACGCTCATTTCTGTTCATTTCTATGATATATATGTGCATACAGCCGATATAGCCGACAATCATTGCATTAAATTATAAAAAATGTTACAATCATTATAGCATTGTGAGCAAATATATGCAAGTAGAAAGGAGATTTCTATGTTACAAGCAAAACTTTCCCCCTCCATGATGTGTGTGGACTTTGAGCATTTGAAGGAAACCGTGGAGGAATTTGAGCGTTCCGGCATTGAATACCTCCATGTGGACATCATGGACGGCGAATTCGTGCCCAACTTCACCCTGGGTGTGGACTTCTGCCAGAAGCTGCGCCGCATGACCTCCATTCCCCTGGACGTGCACCTGATGATCAACCGTCCCGAGGACAAGCTGGACTGGTTCACCCCTCAGGCAGGCGAATACTTCGCCGTGCACTATGAGAGCACTGCCCACCTGCAGCGTGCCCTGGCCAAGATCCGTTCTTACGGTGCCAAGCCCATGGTGGTCCTGAACCCCGCCACCCCCATCACCGTCCTGGAGGACATTCTGGACGATCTGGACGGCGTGCTGCTGATGACCGTCAACCCCGGCTTTGCGGGCCAGAAGCTGGTCCCCGCCACGCTGAAGAAGATCTCCAAGCTGCGTAAGTATCTGGACGAGCGTGGCTACGAGAACATCGAGATCGAAGTGGACGGCAACGTCAGCTTTGAAAATGCTGTAAAGATGCGTGCCGAGGGCGCTAACATCTTTGTTGGCGGTTCTTCCAGCATCTTCTACAAGGAAGACTCCATCGCAAACAACATCGCAACCGTTCGCAAGAACCTGGCTGAATAATTCTAGGAGGAACAACCATGGCAAGAAATGTCAAGCAGCTGAGCTACGATTATGATGTAGTCGTGGTCGGCGGCGGCCTTTCCGGTATGTGCGCCGCCATTGCCGCTGCCCGTCACGGTGCCAAGACCGCTCTGGTCCACGGCCGTCATGTGCTGGGCGGCAACGCATCCAGCGAAATTCGGATGCACGTCTGCGGTGCTTCCGAAAGCAGCGAGAAGCCCGATCTGGAAGAGGGCGGCATTCTCTACGAGCTGATGCTGGAGAACAAGAGCCGCAACGATTACTACAACTTCTCCATTTGGGATATGGTGCTGTTCTCCGCCATGAAGCGAGAGCCCAACCTGACCCTGTACCTGAACACCGTCATGGACGACTGCACCATGGACGGCGAGCGCATCACCTCCATCACCACCTACCAGCAGACCACCGAGACCCGCATCGACTTCAACGCCAAGATCTTCGTGGACTGCACCGGTAACGGCACCCTGGGCTACCTGGCCGGTGCTGAATACCGCATTGGCAGCGAGGGCAAGGCAGAGTTCAACGAAGCCCACGCCCCCGAAGAGCCCAACAACAACCGCATGGGCAACACCCTGCTGTTCAAGGCTGTTGACCGTGGTCACTCCGTCAACTTCAAGCGCCCGGACTTTGCCCGGGAGTTCACCGAGGAAGAGCTGAAGTACCGCACCCACTCCGCCATGCACACCGCCAAGGAAAAAGAAGGCGCTGACAAGGCATACCTGCGTATGACCTCCTTCAGCACCTCCGCTGTTGACTACGGCTACTGGTGGTGCGAGCTGACCGGCGAGAAGGAAGACATCATCGACGAGTTCGAGCAGATCCGTGATGATCTGGTCTCCTGCATCTACGGCATTTGGGATCACCTGAAGAACGGCGGCGAGCACGGTGCCGAGAACTACGATCTGGAATGGGTCGGCATGATGCCCGGTGTCCGGGAGAGCCGCCGCCTGGTGGGCGACTACATCCTCAACGAGAACGACGTGGTGGCAAACCGCCAGTTTGACGATGCCGTTGCATACGGCGGCTGGGCAATGGATATCCACACGCCCCACGGCCTGTATGACTTCAACGAGCCCCCGTCCTTCGTGGTCAGCTTCGACGGTTCTTACACCATCCCCTACCGTTCCTACTACTCCAAGAATATCTCCAACCTGATGATGGCAGGCCGGAACATCAGCGCCAGTAAGATGGCCATGGGTTCCACCCGTGTCATGGGCACCTGCGCCATCGGCGGTCAGGCTGTTGGTACCGCTGCCGCCATGTGCATGAAGTACGGCTGCGATCCCAGAGGCATTCTGGAGCACATCCCCGAACTGCAGCAGACCCTGTTGAAGGATGACTGCTACATCCCCGGCATCCGCAACGAAGATGCCGCAGACCTGGCCCGTACCGCAACTGTCTCCGCCACTTCCGCTAAGGAAGGCTTCGGCCCCGAGCAGGTCATCAGCGGTGTTTCCCGTGGCGAGGGCGAGGAGCGCAACATCTGGATCTCCGACGGCATGAGCACCGACGGCGAGACCCTGACCCTGGATCTGCAAAAGGAAGCTACCGTCTCCCAGGTCCGCCTGACCTTCGACCCCAACTTCAAGTACGCCATCAAGCTGACCCTCTCCGGCAAGCGCCAGAAGCAGCAGCGCATCGGCACCCCCATCGAGCTGGTGAAGGATTACACCGTCACCCTATGGAAGGGCAGCAAGAAGGTTGCGGAAAAGGTCGTTACCGACAATGTCCAGCGTTTCAACAAGGTTGATTTTGAGCCCACTTCCTGTGACAAGGTCACCGTCACTGTTCAGGCCACCAATGGTCACAGCGACGCCCATATCTACGAAGTGCGTATCTACTAATGGAAAAGGAAGGAATTAAAATCATGTCCAACAAGATGAAGGCAGCACAGCTGCACAAGATCGGTGACTTCCGCACTGTGGAAGTCGACATCCCCACCGTCTCCGGCGAAGAGCTGCTGCTGAAAGTCGGCGGCTGCGGTATCTGCGGTTCCGACATTCCCCGTATCTACGATCACGGCACCAGCAATCAGAAGTACCCCATGACCATCGGTCATGAGTTCAGCGGCACCATCGTGGCTGTTGGCGAAAAGGCTGATCCCAGCCTCATCGGTCAGCGCGGCGGCGTGTTCCCCCTGATCCCCTGCCGCACCTGTGACAGCTGCCAGATCGGCAAGTACGTCATGTGCTCTGACTACGACTACCTGGGCTCCCGCCGTGACGGCGGCTTCGCCGAGTATGTGGTTCTGCCCTCCGCATGGCACTTCATCCCCTCCCACAACCCCGAGACCGAGCTGAAGGCTCTGGCAATGGTGGAGCCCGCCTGCGTGGCACAGCACGCTGTCCGCAGAGCGAACCTGTCCGCCGGTGAGGGCATCGTCATCATCGGTGCCGGTGCCATCGGCATCATGGCAGCCCGCTGGGCCAAGATCTTCGGTGCAGGTGCCATCATGCTGGTGGACGTGGACGACAGCAAGGTCGCATTCGCCCGTGAGCGTGGCTTCCACGCCATCAACAGCCGCACGGAAGATCCCGTGGCTGCATTCCGCGCCATCAACGGCGGCAAGGATGCCGATGTTGCCATCGAAGGCACCGGCTTCTCCAGCGCTCTGGAAAACTGCATCGCCGTGGCAAAGCCCATGGGCCGCATCGTCCTGCTGGGCAACCCCGGCCAGACACAGACCGCCATTGCCCAGAAGTCCCACAGCAACATCCTGCGTAAGGAGCTGCAGATCCTGGGCACCTGGAACTCCAACTACTCCCCCTTCCCCATCAACGAGTGGCAGTATACCGTTAAGCTGATGGACGAGGGCGTGTTTGAAGTCACCGACCTGATCACCCACACCTGCGATCTGGACGAGCTGCCCGCTCTGTGCGACGGCATCAAGAACCGCACAGTGACCATCTGCAAGGCCATGTGCCTGATGGAAGAGTAATCTTCACCTTTACGATCCCCCGGCTTTTCAGCAATGTCATTAAGTTAATGGTATAGTCAGTAAAGGGACAACGATCAAGAAGAGA
>CAZVAB010000124.1:0-4656 GCA_964625045.1 uncultured Oscillospiraceae bacterium
GGTCTTAAATTTTCTTGCCAAAATAAAATACCTCCTAAAGTATTCATTTTTTGTCCCATATATCATAGCACATCCAACGCTTTTTGTAAAGTCGAATTCCGGCAGCTTTTGTGGAAAAAAGTATGTTCGGGCTTTTTCGGAAGTCCGGGAAAAGGAAAAAAACGCCAGCTGCACGGGGCAGCAGGCGGGAAAGAGAGAAGCTTATGTATGAGAATGGAGGGACTGATGGTAAGCATAGCGTGCTGCGATGTCCGCATTGGGGTCGGTGGACATCAGAAGGCATCGGGGTGGATGTCAGGCGTAGCGCCGCATTCCATGTTCAGTATGGCAGAAACGGAAAATGTGTTAAGGACTTTTGCTTTTAAGGGGGAGGAAAGTGATTTTAGGAAAAAACTGCGGCTGCCCGAATGTGGAAAAACACTTGTGTTTTTGGCTAAAATGCGCTATGATGTAAGAAAAGCGGGAAAAGGGGCGGTGGCTTTGATCTGCAGCATTAAGACCCTGGGTATCACAGGCATTCACGGCACCGGCGTGGTGGCGGAGTGCTACATCTCCAACGGCCTGCCGGGCTTTGACATCGTGGGATTGCCGGATGCGGCGGTGAAAGAAGCCCGGGAGCGTGTCTGGGCGGCGGCAAAGAACGCCGGGCTGACCTTCCCGGTCAGCCGTATTACGGTGAATTTGGCCCCCGCCAATGTGAAAAAGGCAGGAACGCACTATGACCTGCCCATCTTATTGAGCATTCTGTGCGCGGCGGGGAGCGTGCGCCGTCCCAAGTCCACCAGTGCCTTTATCGGGGAAGTGAGCTTGGATGGTCAGCTGCGGCCCGTTTCCGGCGTGCTGCCCATGGCATTGGCGGCGAAGAAAGAGGGGGTTCAGGCACTGTTTGTCCCGGAGGAGAATGCGGCGGAAGCGACTCTGGCCCGGGGGCCTGTGGTGTATGGTATCCGGGATCTGCGGCAGCTGGCAGCGGGGCTCAATGGCGAAATGCCCCTGCAGCCCCAGCCCCAGTGGGAGCCGGAACCGGAAAGGGTGGGCGGCCTGGATTTTAAGGATGTGCTGGGACAGGAGAATGTGAAACGGGCACTGGAGGTGGCTGCCGCGGGCAGTCACAATGTGCTGCTCATCGGCCCGCCCGGTTCGGGCAAAAGTATGCTGAGCAAGCGCCTGCCGTCGATCCTGCCGGATATGACCTGGGACGAGGCACTGGAAGTCAGCCAGATCTACTCCGTTATGGGTCTTTTAAGTGCCAAGGAGCCGCTGGTTTCCCATCGACCCTTCCGGGCACCCCATCATACCATCTCCAATGGGGCCTTGCCGGGGGCGGGAGCAACCCACGGCTCGGTGAGATCTCCATGGCCCACAAGGGGGTGCTGTTTCTGGATGAACTGCCGGAATTTCGGAAGGATACGCTGGACATGATGCGCCAGCCCCTGGAAGATGGGGAAGTGACCATTTCCCGGGTCTCCGGGGCGGTGACCTATCCGGCGGAATTTATGCTGGTATGCGCCATGAATCCCTGCAAGTGCGGCTGGTACGGTGATCCCTCCGGCCGGTGCCATTGCTCGGAAATGGCGGTGCAGAATTACCGGGGACGGATCTCCGGGCCGCTTCTGGACCGGATCGATATCGTGGTGGAGGTGCCCGCCGTCCACTTTGAGGATCTGCGTGCCCGGGCGGAAGCGGAAAGCTCCGCGGAGATCAAAAAGCGTGTGGATGGGGCGAGAAAGCGCCAGCATCAGCGCTTCGGGGAGAATACCACACTGTGCAACGCCCGGATGGGGCCGTCGGAGATGCGGAAATTCTGCACCCTGGATGCAGACGGAGAGCGCCTGATGAAGCAGGCGTTTGAAGCCATGGGCCTGACCGCCCGGAGCTATGACCGGATCTTAAAGGTGGCACGGACGGTAGCGGATCTGGATGGAAGCGAGGATATCCAGCCCCAGCATATCGCGGAAGCCATCCAGTACCGGGCTGTGAATTTAGGAAATCGATAATGAGAGGATTATTGTAATATGAATGAGATTTTTTTGATGAAGCTGGGCGAGATCGTCCTGAAAGGTGCCAATAAGCGCCAGTTTGAGAACAAGCTGCGGCAGAATGTCCGCCGCAGGATGCGCCCCTACGGTAATTTTGATGTCTACATCATGCAGTCTACGGTTTATGTTGTCCCGGAGGATGAAATGGCGGATGTGGATGGGGCCTGGGATGCCTGCCACTCCATTTTCGGCGTGGTGAGCCTGTGCCGCTGCCGTCCCTGCGAAAAGGATCTGGATGCTATCTACAGCGCCATCGAGGAGTATTTGGGGGATGATCTGGATTGCACCAAGAGCTTTAAGGTGGAGTCCAAGCGCTCCGATAAGCAGTTCCCTATGACTTCCATCCAGATCTCCCAGGAGATCGGCGGACGCATTGCAGAAGCAAGACCGGAGCTGGCAGTGGATGTGCACCACCCGGATTATACCGTTTATGTGGAAGTCCGGGATCTGGCGGCTTATGTCCATGGCCCGGCAGAGCCAGGTGCCGGCGGTTTGCCCACGGGGGTGGGCGGCCGCGCCATGTGCCTGCTCTCCGGCGGTATCGACTCCCCGGTGGCGGCGTATATGATCGCAAAGCGGGGCGTGGAGATCGAGTGTGTCCACTTCTTCTCCTACCCCTATACGTCCCAGCTGGCAAAGGATAAGGTGATGGAACTGGCCCGGCTGGTGACCCGGTATTCCGGCCGGATGACTGTGAATGTGGTCTCCTTCACCGAGATCCAGGAAGCCATCCGGGATAACTGCCCGGAGGAATACTTTACCCTGATCATGCGCCGGTTTATGATGGAGATCTCCCAGCGTCTTGCCAAGCAGGATGGCTGCGGCGCACTGATCACCGGCGAAAATCTGGGCCAGGTGGCTTCCCAGACCATGGAGGCCATGGCAGTCACCGGTGCGGTGGTGGATATCCCCATTTTTATGCCCCTGGTCGGCATGGACAAGGAGGAGATCGTGACCATTGCCCGGAAGATCGGCACCATGGAGACTTCTATTTTGCCCTATGAGGACTGCTGCACGGTCTTTACCCCCAAGCACCCCAAGACCAAGCCCACCCTGGGTCAGCTGCTTCATGCGGAAGCAAAGCTGAACCGCCAGGAGCTGATCGAAAAGGCACTGGAAAATGTGGAAAAGGTCACGGTGAAGTACCATGATGACCCGCGCATCTAAGGTCATCTCCTGTCTGCGTGGCAAGACCCTGGCTACGGCGGAAAGCTGCACCGGCGGCGGGATCGGAAGTGCCCTGACGGCAGTTTCCGGGGCATCGGCGGTGTATAAAGGCGGCATTGTCAGCTACTGTAACGAAATCAAGCAGAAGCTGCTGGGTGTTCCGGCGGAAGTGCTCGCCCGGGAGGGGGCGGTTTCCGCACCTGTTGCCGCAGCCATGGCGGCAGGGGCAAGAAAAGCGCTGGATGCGGATATTGCCGTATCGGTGACAGGTCTGGCAGGCCCCGGGGGCGATGAGTTCGGAAATCCTGTGGGCACGGTGTTCATCGGTTATGCGGATGAACAGGGGGCACTGGCCCGGCACTTTCTCTTTGAAGGGGATCGGGAAACGGTGCGCAGACAAGCCATCCGCAAAGCCCTTGATTTGATATTGGAGCAGAATAAATGATCTTGACCCGGCCCATTTTTGGGGCCGGGTCTGCTTATTTGTCGAAATAAGTCGATTTTTCTTGACGGAACGGAAAATATATCGTAAAATAAATATTCAGAAAAGTAAGTGCCATTATATAGTTAGGAGCTGCACTATGGTTATTAAAATCGTTTCCGATTCGTCTTCCAATGTTTTTGAACTGGAGGATGTTTCTTTTCAGAATGTGCCTCTGCGCATCATCACTGACCAGGAGGAATTTGTGGACACGAAGGAACTGGATGTTGCGGATATGGTGGAAAAGCTCCATCATTACAAGGGTAAATCCGGCACCTCCTGCCCCAATGTTCACGACTGGCTTCAGGCTTATGAGGGAGCGCAGCAGGTGTTTGCGGTGCCGATTTCCAGCAATATGTCCGGCAGCTGCACCGCAGCGGCCCAGGCGGCACATCTGTATGAGCAGGAGAACCCCGGTGCCCAGGTCCATGTGGTGGACAGCTTGAGCGCCGGCCCGGAGATCGGGCTGCTGATCTGCTATCTGCGCCAGCAGATCAAGGAGGGCAAGTGCTTTGAGGAGATCCGCAAGGGTATTCAGGAGTATAAGAACCATACCCATTTGCTGTTTTCTCTGCAATCGCTGACCAATCTGGCAAGAAACGGACGGGTCAATCCCGCTGTTGCAAAGATCGCCGGCGTGCTGGGCATCCGCATCGTGGGTGCGGCCTCCGAGGAGGGCACATTCCAGCAGCTGCACAAGATCCGCGGGGAAAAGAAGGCACTGGAAACCATTTTTGAAGAGATGAAGCAGCGGGGCTACAAGGGCGGCAGTGTGCGCATTGCCCAGTGCTTTAATGTGGACTCTGCCCAGGAGCTGAAAGAAATGATCAAGGGCCAGTTCGAGAAGGCAAAGGTCAAGATCGAAAGCTGCTCGGCACTGTGCAGTTTCTACGCGGAGCGTGGCGGCCTGCTGGTGGGCTACGAAGATCTGTGATTTGAAAGGGCGCATTGCTTGCAATGCGCCCTTTT
>CAZVAB010000125.1:0-4644 GCA_964625045.1 uncultured Oscillospiraceae bacterium
GAGACATCATGTCTGCTTTATACGAAAAATCCCTGGCAAAGCTGGAGCTTCCGCTGGTTTTGCAGGAGCTGTCGGCCTGTGCCGGCAGCCAGGGAGGAAAGGAAGCCTGTCTGCGATTGCAGCCCACATCGGATCTGGAAGATGTGAATATGCTGCTGGAACAGACCACCGCCGCATCGGAGCTGTGTACCCGCAAGGGAAATCCCGTTTTTGGAGATGTGACCGATGTTTCCGCCGCATTGGAGCGGGCGGACCGGGGTGGCAGCTTGCAGCCGGCGGAGCTGTTGCGTGTTGGCGCTGTTCTGCGCTGCGCCAGATCCATCAAAAGCTACGTTTCCGAGGATGACAAACAGACCGTCCTTGACCCGCTTTTTGGGGCGCTGACCCCCAATAAATACCTGGAAGACCGGATTTTCGGGGCGATCTTGTCGGAAGATGAGATCGCAGATAACGCATCCCCGGCGCTTTCTGACATCCGCCGCCACATGCGCTTGCAGGCAGGTAAGATCCGGGACAGTCTGCAAAAGGTCATTTCCTCGCCCGCTTATTCCAAGTTCCTTCGGGAACCCATCATCACCATCCGCCAGGGGCGGTATGTGGTGCCGGTGAAATCTGAGTGTAAAAACGATGTTCCCGGCCTGGTGCATGATGTGTCCGCCACCGGCTCCACCTACTTTGTCGAGCCCATGTCCGCCGTCAACGCCAATAACGCCTTGCGGGAATTGGAGCTGAAAGAGAAGAAAGAGATCGAGCGGATCTTAGCGGAGCTTTCCAGTGAAGCAGCCGCCCACCGGGAGGATATCAACCTGGATTACACCATGCTGGTGCAGCTGGATGTTATCTTTGCCAAGGCAAAGCTTGCCTACCGAATACAGGCCTGGGCACCCATTATGAACGATCAGGGAAGAGTGGACCTGCGCAAGGCCCGCCACCCGTTGATCCATCCCAAGAAAGTCGTGCCCATCAGCCTGCGCCTGGGTTCGGATTTCGACACCATGATCATCACCGGCCCCAATACCGGCGGCAAAACGGTCACATTGAAGACCATCGGCCTGCTGACCCTCATGGCAGAGTGCGGTCTGCACATCCCGGCAGGGGATGGAAGCGAACTTTCCACCTTTGATGCCATCCTGGCGGACATTGGCGACGAACAATCCATCGCCCAGAGCCTTTCCACCTTCTCCAGCCACATGAGGACCATCGTGGATGTGGTAGACCAGTGCGACGACCGGACCCTGGTGCTTTTTGACGAATTGGGTGCGGGCACCGACCCCGCGGAGGGTGCAGCGCTCGCCATCGCTTTGATCGAATTTGCCAGAAAAATGGGCAGCCGGGTGGTAGCCACCACCCACTACGCAGAATTAAAGCTCTACGCCATGCGTACCAGGGGGGTCATCAACGCCTCCTGCGAATTTGATGTGGAGACGTTGCAGCCCACCTACAAGCTGCTCATCGGCATTCCCGGCAAGTCCAACGCCTTTGCCATTTCCCGGAAGCTGGGACTTTCGGATGATATTCTCAAAGAAGCCAGCGATCTGGTGGGCAAGAGCGACAAGGATTTTGAAGATGTCCTTTCCCAGCTGGAACAGCAGCGGCAGCAGATGGAATCTGCCCGGCGTGAAGCGGAGCGCCTGAAGCAGGAAACAGCCAAGATCAAGGAGCAAAGCGAGCAGGCCCGTGCGGAGCTGCAAAAAGAGAAGGACAAGGCCATGGAGGCCGCCCGGAAGGATGCCCAGGGCATCATTGAGGAAGCCAGAGCCGCCGCCAACATTGCCTCTGAAGAGCTGAAAGCACTGCGAAAGCAGCTACATGACAGTGCCGATGCCACCAATCTCAACCAGCGCCAGGCAGAAGTGCGCCGGAGCCTGAATGAGATGGAGGACAAGATCCGTTCCACCCAGCCCAAGCAGCACCGTCCGGAGCCCAAGCGGGGCGTTCTGGTGGGGGATACCGTGGAGCTTTTGAAGCTGGGCACCAAGGCCAGTGTCATTGCCATCAACAAAGACGGCACTTATCAGCTCCAGGCAGGCATCTTGAAAATGACCGCGAAGCCCGACGAGGTGTATCTCCTGGAAGAGGAAAATCCCTACAAAGCCAAGCCCGCCCGTCCTGCCCATTCCGGCCGGGAGATGAAAATGGAGGCCACGCCCATGGAAGTGGATCTGCGGGGCATGGATGCGGTGGAAGCCATCTGCACATTGGGACTATATCTGGACAACGCCTTCCGCTCCAATATGAAAACCGTGCGGATCATCCACGGCAAGGGTACCGGTGTGCTTCGCAATGCCGTTCACCAAGAGCTGAAGCGAAATAAGCATATCAAAACCTTCCGTCTTGGTGTTTATGGCGAAGGTGAGGACGGCGTGACCATTGCGGAATTCCGCTGAAATCGGTCAATGCTTCTTGTCGGTCCTTACATTATGATACCATAAACCCATATGCTACCCTGTAAAACAGGGTGACATTCAAATTTTCCTTATAAATCTTAGAAAATGATAACGCATGGCGTTGTTTACGGAGCGTATTGCGATCTTCTGTAAATTCATTTTAAAAACAGGAAGCGACTAATATTTGCATTTTGCAGATAATATGGTTGACTTTTTAGGGAAATTTGATATCATATATAGGATAAATTCGTTTGAGGATATCTGTCCGAAAACGGAATGAGGAGTGGAATTTATGATCAGCAAAGAAATCGTTGTTCGTTGCGAGTCCGGTCTGCACAACAGACAGGCTACATACTTTGTTCAGAAGGCAAATGAGTTCGAGTCCAGCATCTATCTGGAGTCCGAGAATCGTAAGATGAACGCCAAGAGCCTGCTGGGTATCATGTCCCTGGGCATCGTCACCGGCGCAACTGTCACCCTGTCCGCCACCGGTTCCGACGCAGAGGCCGCTATCGCTGCTCTGGAATCCCTGCTGGAGCGGGACATTTATTGATCGAACACGGTAAACGAACCGCCTCAATGCCAAGATATGTGCATTGAGGCGGTCTTTTTCGGAGGAAGCAAATGACCTTTGATGAATTGAAAGAAAAGGCATTGAGCCTGCCCTTTGCCCCCGGCGTATATATTATGCGAAACAAGGATGACAAGGTCATCTATGTGGGGAAGGCCAAAAAACTGAAAAATCGGGTCAGTCAGTATTTTCAGGATACCGCTTCCCACACGCCAAAAACCAGGCTGATGGTCAGCAACATCCACCATTTCGATGTGATCGTTGCCGCCTCTGAATTTGAGGCACTGGTTCTGGAATGTAGCCTGATCAAGCGGTATATGCCCAAATACAACATTCTTTTAAAGGATGACAAGGGCTATCCCTACCTGCGGCTGAACATGAAAGATCCCTATCCCAAGATCACGTTGGTAAGCAAGATCACGGACGATGGTGCGGAGTATTACGGCCCCTACGGCAGCCGTGGCGTGACCAACGATGTGATCGAAGCCATCCGCCTGACCTTGAAGCTTCCGGGCTGCAACCGGGAATTTCCCCGGGATGTGGGGAAGGGAAGACCCTGCCTGAACTACCACATGAACCAGTGCGCCGGATGGTGCCAGGAGAGCATGAGCTTTCTTGACTACCGCAAGCGCATGGAGCAGGCCCGGCAATTGCTCCAAGGAAATTACCGCATTGTTGCGGAGAATATCCGCACGCAAATGCTTGCTGCTGCGGAGGAGCTGAAATTTGAGCTTGCCGCCAGTCTCCGGGACCGGCTGAACGCCGTGGAGGCACTGAGCCAGAAGCAGCTGGTCACTGCGGGAACTCTGGCGGATACCGATGTGGTTGGTTATGGTGAAACAGAAGCCAAAGCGTGCTTTGCCGTTCTGCACTTCTCCGGCGGCAATCTGCTGGATAAGGAATACGAGGTGTTCCCACTGCCGGATGACAAGCAGGAGGCCGTCAGCAGCCTTTTGAAGCAGTTTTATTTGAGCCGGGGCCTTGCTCCCAAGCGGGTGCTGCTGCCCTTTGAGATGGAGGACAGCGAACTGTTCTCCGAACTCATGGAGCAGCAATATCACCGCCGCCCCAAGCTCCATGTGCCCCAGCGGGGGGATAACGTCAGATTGGTGGAGCTTGCCAATAAAAACGCCTTTGAGGAAGCCCAGCGAGTCACAGACAAGGACGAGCGTGTTTCCGGCACACTGGTTCTTCTGGGCAAAATGCTGGCCATGGAGCCACCCAAACGCATCGAATCCTTCGATATTTCCAATATTTCCGGTACGGATATTGTTGCCAGCATGGTGGTGTTCTGTGACGGAAAGCCCCGGAAAAGCGACTATAAGCGTTTCAAACTGGAAGGTCTTTCCAATCAGGATGACTATGCTTCCATGCACCAGGTGGTCAAGCGCCGCTTCGCCCATTACAAAGCAGGGGACAAGGGCTTCGAGGAAAAACCGGATCTGCTGCTCATTGACGGCGGCATCAACCATGCCAATGTGGCGCTGCAAGCGCTGCAGGAGCTGGAACTGACTATGCCCGTGTTTGGCATGGTCAAGGACGACCGGCACCGCACCCGGGCGCTGGTGACCCCACAGGGGCAGGAGATATCCATCGACACCAACCAGACGGTGTTCTCTTTCATTGGAAACATCCAGGAGGAGACCCACCGCTTTGCCATCACTTATCACCGCCAGCTTCGCAGCA
>CAZVAB010000126.1:0-4611 GCA_964625045.1 uncultured Oscillospiraceae bacterium
ATTTTTCAGCAGAATACTTTTCTGCATTTAGGGCTTGACTTTTAATAGTTAGTCACTCCTGTATTGCTCGAAAGAATATAAGCCTCTTGAAATGAGTTCGCTTTTAATACTTACAATGGTGTTTTTTGTGCTTGGCTTGTATGATTTGCGATATTGTCACAGTATTTTTCTGCATTGCATATCGTTTCCTTATCCAAAAACCACAAATCAATATTCCACAGTTCTCCTGTGGTCATCGTTTCAAATCCGTGAAACCAGACCCTTTTGCCGTCAGCATCCAATTCTTCTTTCGCTTCGTACCATACGGGGTGAAATGTACGCATAATAAATGCTGATAAGTCATACATTATATCCAATGACATGGTATCGTTTTCAATATCAATATCCAAATCGTTCCGAGCCATCATATCCATTTTATAACTGCCAATTATATGAGACTTTCCAACCTTTTCAAGTTTTTCTATCAAACCATACTCGTGTAATATCTGGTCGGCCTGTGCCTTTCTATTTATGTTGCTCTGCATTTGTCGTTCTCCCAAGAATGGTGGTTTTATCGGTTTTTCCAATCCAGGATGGCCTGGATGCCTGCCAGGAGCGCATTTACATCTTCCTGGGTGGTCTCCCGGCTGAGAGAGATGCGGAAGGAGCCGTCCGTGATTTCCGGGGGCAGCTTCATGGCGGTAAGCACATGACTGCGGTGCCCCTTGGCGCAGGCGGAACCGGCGGAGACGAAAATCTCCCGGTCCTGCAAAATGTTGATGGAGTTCTGGGTGGGAACACCGGGGATGGACAGGCTCAAAATATGGGGGGCTTCGTGACAGCCGTTGATGGTCACACCGTCCATGGCGGAAACTTTTTCCACAATTTCATTCAGCATTGCCTTTTCCCGGTGGATATCCGCCTGGAAGGTGGGGGAAATTTCCCCACAGGCGGCACCGAAGGCAAAAATGGCGGGGGTGGCTTCTGTTCCGCTGCGCATATTATTCTCCTGACCGCCGCCGGTGAGCAGGGCCGGAAAGGAGCGGAGCTTCGGGCTGATGTACAGCGCACCGCAGCCCTTGGGTCCGTGGACTTTGTGGGAAGAGACGGAGATCAGATCTGCCCCCAGGGTCTTGGCGGCAAAGGGAACTTTCAAAAAGCCCTGTACCGCATCTGTGTGGAAAATGGCGTTGGGGCAGAGCCTGTGGGTGAGCTTTGCCATCCGGGCAATGTCCATGACGGAGCCGACTTCGTTGTTGACCATCATGATGGAGACCAAAATGGTGTCGGGCCGCAGGGCGGCTTTGAGACTGTCCGGGGAAACCCGGCCCTGGGCATCCGGCTGGAGATAGGTCACTTCAAAGCCTTTGTCCTCCAGCTCTTTCAGCGTGTGCAAAATGGCGTGGTGCTCAATGGCGGTGGTAACGATGTGTTTGCCCCGCTTGCCCAAGCGCTTGACGGTGCCGTGGATGGCCCAATTGTCTGCTTCCGTGCCGCCGGAAGTGAAAAACACCCGGTCGGGTTCTGCGCCCATGGCGGCGGAAACTTGGGCACGGGCAACACGCAGCGCTTTTGCTGCATCAAATCCAAAACTGTACAGGGCACTGGGGTTGGCCCAGGTTTCGGTCAGGGCCTTGGTCATGGCCTCCACGGCAGCCGGACAGGGCTTGGTGGTGGCGGAATTGTCAAAATAGATCATAGATTACTTTCCTACACAAAATCTTTCAAAAATTCGAGCGGTGATATCCTCCCGGACGGTGGCACCGGTGACTTCGCCCATGGCACCCATGGCTTCTTCCACGTCGATGAGCACCGCATCCGGGGTCAGGCCCAGTTTCAGCCCACGAAGGGCACGGTTCATGGCATCGTGGGCACGGCGGATGGCATCCACCTGACGGGCGTTGGTGAGAATGGAACCGTCGCAGGGGGTGTCGTTTTCAAAAATCGTGTCCACCGCATCGGCAAACTGATCCAGACCCTGGCCAGTGCTGGCGCTGATCTGGATGACATACATAAAGGGCAGATCACTGGGCTGCACCACATTGCCGATGTCTGATTTGTTGATCAGGGCGATGGCGTTTTCATGTTCCGTGCACAGGTCGATGATGGCTTCGTCCTCTTCCGTCAGGGGCTGGCTGCCGTCACAGACGAAAATCACAAGATCCGCCTGGTTCACCGCTTCTTTGGAGCGCTCCACTCCCATGGCTTCGATCCTATCCGCAGTTTCCCGAATGCCCGCCGTGTCGATGAGCCGCAGACGGGTGGAGCCAACGAGAACAGTTTCCTCCACGGTGTCCCGGGTGGTTCCGGCAACTTCTGTGACGATGACCCGCTCATAGCCTGCCAGCGCGTTCAGCAGGCTGGATTTGCCCACATTGGGCCGACCCACGATGGCGGCGGCCACACCTTGCTGCAGAATTCGGCCCTGACCGTAGGTTTTTAACAGGGCGTTGAGGGCCTGGGCATCCTTTTGCAGAGGTGCGGCGTAATTGGCAAGGCCGAAATCTTCAATATCCTCGTCGGGATAGTCCAGAACGGCATGAAAATGGCTGCACAGGTTCGTTAGATCGTCATAGATGGGAGTCAGCCGCTTTTGCAGCACGCCGCCCACCTGTCCGGCGGCGTTGGCGGCGGCATCGGCGCTGTCCGCTTCGATCAGGTCAATGACCGCTTCCGCCTGGGTCAGATCCAGCTTGCCGTTCAAAAAGGCACGCTTGGTAAACTCGCCCCGCTGGGCGGGCTTGGCTCCGGCGGCGTACAGCGCTTCCAATCCCGCAGCCAGGACGGCAGGGGAGCCGTGGCAGTGAAATTCTACCGTGTCCTCGCCGGTGTAGGTGTGGGGGGCCCGGGTGTAGATGGCACAGCACTGGTCAATGACCCGGCCTTGCCGGTCGGTCAGGTTTCCCAGAACCAGCTGACGGTTGGGGGCATCGGCGAGACTTTTTTGACTATTTAATGTAAAGACTGTTCCGGCAATCTTGGCGCAGTCGTCACCGGACAGGCGGATAATGCCGATGGCGCTGACGCAGTTGCCGGTGGAAACGGCGGCAATGGTGTGAGACATAAAATGACTCCTTTGGTCTGTTTTCTTGATACTATACCATTTTAAAGCACAAAATGCAATTGCAAACCTGATATTTCCGCCGGGAACGGGCAAACTACCCCGGAGGTGATGGTGTTGACGGAAAAAAGATATCCCGGCGCATTGACGGATGAGAATATTACAAAGATTTTTGCAGGTGCGGGGGATTTTATCCGCCGGGAGCTGCGCTGCGGAGCGTTTGTATTGTATGCCTATGCCATTGACGGGCTGACTTCCGGGGGTGATACCTCGGATTATGTCATCAAGCCAATCACGGAGCAGTTGCATGGGGCCGACATGGGGGAGCTGTATCAGAGGGCTCTGGCGGGGGAGGTCTACAATTCTGTCGCAAATGACTGCTCGGATCTGGATACGGTGGCGCTGAAACTGGTCAACGGCTTTTGCGTGGTGCTGTTTCCGGGGGCGGGGGCCATTGCCTTTGAGGTAAAAACCGGGGAAAAGCGTGGAATCTCCGCCCCGGAGGTGGAGAACACGGTCAAGGGCGCAAAGGATGCCTTTGTTGAAACAGTGCGTTCCAATACCAGCCTGATCCGGCGGCATCTGCGCGCGCCGGAGCTGCGGTTTTATGAAACAAAAGTGGGAAGCCAAAGCTTGACCAATGTGTCGGTGGTATATCTGGAAGGGGTAACAGATCCCAAACTTGTACAGCGGATGAAAAAACGCCTGGAGGATATCAAGACGGACGGGATCGTTCTCCCCTCTGCGGTGGAGGAACTGGTCAGCGGCTCCAGAGCCACGCCCTTTCCGCTTTTGCAATACACGGAGCGGACGGATCGGTTTTGCCATAGTATTTTAGAAGGACGAGTGGGGCTGATCGTGGACGGCATCCCGCTGGGATATCTGCTCCCGGTGGACGTGGGGGCGATGATGAACTCGGCGGAGGATTACAGCCGGGGGTATTTGGCTGCATCGGCAGTGCGGATCTTGCGGTATTTGGCGCTTGTGATCGATCTGCTCGTCCCGGCGCTGTACGTGGCTATGACAGTGTACCATTGGGACCTGATGCCACCGGGACTGGCCCAGGTGATCCGGCAGGGGAGGAGCAATGTGCCTTTTTCACCGATATGGGAAACACTGGGATTGTTGGTTGCCTTTGAATTGCTTCAGGAGTCGGGGATCCAGCTGCCTCAGAGCATCGGGCAGACGGTTTCGATTATTGGCGGTATCGTGGTGGGTACAGCTGGTGTGGAGGCGGGGCTGATCTCCTCCGTTGCGTTGATCGCCGTCAGTATGGCGGGGGTTTGCGGTTTTGTGCTGCCAAACCGGGATTTTGCGGATGCCATTCGCCTGTGGCGGTTCGTTTTGGCGGTTCTGGCTTCCTGTGTTGGATTTTATGGCATGGCAATTGGTATGGTAATTCTTGGAATACACCTGGTAAAACTGCGTAGTTTGGGCGTTTCCTACCTGAAAATGTTTGAGCCAAGTGTGATTCGGAAAAGAGCGAAAACAGAAAAACGAAAAAAATCGAAAAAAGATGAAAAAAGTGCTTGACAATTTGGGAATGGAGTGGTAATATATCGGAGCGCTTG
>CAZVAB010000127.1:0-4606 GCA_964625045.1 uncultured Oscillospiraceae bacterium
GGTTTTCCTTTTCGGCGCATTTTGCAACACGCCCTTTGCTTATTGGACACCCAGAAACGGAGCCGATCCCGGCTCCGTTTTTTACTGCCCCAAAGCAATCACATGAACTATCATCCCAAGAATTTTTTCAGCATCCCTTTCAGTTCATCGCAGAATTCTTCGGGAGAATCGTAATGGGGAGCGTGTCCACAACCGCATATCCGCGTAAAATCCTTCCTTGGGGCAGATACATCCTTGTAGAAATCTTCAGAATACTTGACTGGGGTCGTCCAATCGTCAGCGCCTGAAATAAAACCCACGGGCACCTGGTATTCCAAACCATAGTCACGCACATCTGCGACCATGATGTAATCAAACAACTGCTGATTCAGCTTGATATATTCCTCAAAATCCCCCATCTGCTTCAAAAACCAACGCAGATCGTCAACGCCCATATATGGAGAGGCAACGCCAAGCCAGATCGTGTTTGCTTCCCTTTCCGCTATATGGTATTTGCTCACAAGACTGCGCAAATTCATCATATTGACCAGGGTCATATTTTGGGAATACTGATCATACGCCGCTTCTAACGCCGCTGTATCATCGCCCTTGCTTTTTGCGATTTCAAGCGCATCTTTGTAGCTGTAAGTATCGCTTTCAATATTCACAAACTGACCAACACCAATATATGCCGAGACCTTATCGGGATGTGTCACAGTATATTTGCTGCCAAGTATGGTGCCATAAGAATGTCCCACAATGATGACTCTATCCGAATGAAACCGGTCGATCAGATAATCAACCAGTTCGTCAAGGTCTGCCTGCGCCTGTTCAAAAGATGCGGTTTTATTATCCGGGTCCGTATTCTTGTTGCTGTAATAGGTGCGCCCACATCCACGCTGATCCCAGTTCACTACCGTATATTCATCAACGAGATACTTTTGAAACGCATAGTTCGCAAATGCATCCGGGCTTGCCGGGCCGCCGTGCAGCCAAATCATAACCGGATTGGAATCATCCTCGCCACGGATCAGCAGATACTGTTCTTGTCCGCCCAAGGTAATGTAAAATCCTTCATCTACACCATTTGCCGTATCAATATGCTCCGAAATACAGGTTACGCCTCGAACAGCGCACACAAACAGCACTGCCCCCGCGATCAATGCAAGTGCGGAAATCCCCGTCCATTTGAGAGTAGATCTCCATATTGGTCGTTTTGTCTGATTCTCGTTTTTGCTTTTTTTCATTATTTTCTCCCATGAAAGCAATATGATTGCAATGATCCTTTCGTTTCCGTACTTACACATCATAGCATATCATCGATGCGCTTTTCAATAACCTTGCACACCTCCACCGGGGAGTTTTTACCCCAGGGACGTGGAAAACAGCTCCATTTTCTCCAATGTTACATTTGGTCGCGGAATTGACATTCGGATGTGATGGACTTTTTCTTTCTTCCATGCTAAAAGCCTGTGACGCACGACGCCACAGGCTTGTTTTCATTCCGCTTTTTCCATCCAGGGACCTTGGCGGTAAAACAGCAGCGACAGCACCATCGCCACCACCCAGCCGACCGGCCAGGCACTCCAAATGCCCGCCACGCCCAGGGCTGTGGCAGACAGGGTGAACACCAGCACCACCCGAATGATCAGATCCGAGAAGGTAGCAGTCATAAACTTTCCCATCATGCCTGCGCCCCGGAGAATGCCATCCGCCACCAGCTTGGTCGCAATGACAAAGTAGAACGGTGCCACCGTCCGCAAAAAGGCCACGCCGCTGCTGATGGCCTGCTCCGTGGGCTGATCCATAAAGAATTCCATCAGCGCACCGCCGCAGAAAAAGTACAGCAGCACCAATGGCAGACAGATGCACCACACCAGCTTGACCCCAGCTTTGAAGCCGCTCTTCACCCGCTCCAGCTTCCCCGCGCCCAAATTCTGGGCCGCATAGTTGGAAACGCCGTTGCCCAAGGTGGTAAAGGAAGTGATCACCAGATTGTTCAGCTTCACCGTAGCAGAATAGCCCGCCATCACATCCGTTCCAAAGCCGTTGATCACGCTCTGGATCAGGATATTGCCCACAGAAATGAAGCTCTGCTGCAAGATACTGGGCACCGCGATCACCGCAAAGCGCCGTAGCAGATGGGCAGAAAAGTATCGCACTTCCCCATTGGCCTGGATTTTCCGCAGCCGCAGCAGCACCGTGATCACTGCCAGTACGCAGCTGATGCCCTGGCAGATAAATGTGGCCCAGGCCACACCCGCAACGCCCATGTGGAAAGCCGTCACGAACAGGATATCCATGGCGATATTTGCCACAGAGGATGCCGCCAGAAAGAGAAAGGGCGTTTTGCTGTCCCCCAGTGCGGAGAAAATACCCGTGGAAATGTTATAGAAGAACACAAAGGGTAGGCCCCACACATAAATGTCCAGATACAGCGCAGAATCCTCAAACACCTCTTCCGGGGTGCGGATCATCCGCAGCAGACCGTTGCACCCCAGCAGTCCCACCGCCATCAGCAGCAGGCAGACAACGCCGCTGGATATCATAGCCGTGTACACTGCCGTTTTCATCTTGCCGTACTCCCGGGCACCAAAAAGCTGAGAAACCAGCACCGAGCAGCCGATGTTGCAGCCAAAGGCAAAAGCCAGGAATATCAGCGTGATCTCATAGCTGTTGCCCACCGCCGCCAGGGCATTTTGGCTGATGAAACGCCCCGCCACCCAGCTGTCCGCCAGGTTATAAAGCTGCTGGAAGATGATGCTGCCCAGCAGCGGCAGGCAGAATTTACAAAGAACGGCAGAAGGTTTTCCCACCGTCAGATCCCGAGTCATAATCGTTCCTTCTTCCCTGTTTCGATTGTTTTTTCGGCTACTTATTATAGAACCTAACCGTACCTTTGTCAAGGCAGACGGAAGGCACAAATCTCTCACAAAAACATGGTATTTGCACAAAAACATGGTATTTATTGCACAATCCCTTGCCATCGACTTTTTTATGTGGTATGGAGGCCTTGGGTGGTAAATGCGTTTTTGCTGCAGATATCAATGCCAGTTGCCGGGAAGTCTACAAAAAGAATTATTGTCCCAATAATGAATTTCCGGTTTGGGGCGATGTGATTGATGCGATTCGTCAGGATGTGATCCCCCAATTTGATGTATTGTGCGGTGGTTTTCCCTGCCAAACTTTTTCAAAAGCTGGAAATCAAAATGGTTTTCGGGTCGTAGAAAAAGAAGATGGCGGTAACGATGAGCGCGGCCAATTGTTTTACCGGATCATTGATATTCTGAAAGCTCATCCTGAATGCAAATATGTTGTCCTGGAAAATGTCCGAAATCTGGCAGACAAAAAAGAAAACTGGGCAATTATATGCAATGAGTTGAAAGCACAGGGGTTTATTATTACTGAAGACCCTATTATTGCATCTCCTCATCAGTTCGGCATACCGCAGGTCCGTGAGAGAGTTTTTATCCTCGGCATAAAGAAAACTGCATTCGATAATCGCAGAACTTTACCCAAGGGGTACTTAACACGCGAAGTTCTAAATATTGATTCTCACCTTAAGCCGCTTGATGTATCTGGAAATTGTTTAACAACTGTTCTTGATGCAGTCGTCGATCCCCGGTATTGTGTTTCCGAGGAAATTGAGGAAGTTCTGCAAATTTGGGAGGAATTCCGAGCAAACGTTAAGGGGCTAGCAAGCCCCTTCTGGATTCACAAGGCTGGTATTGGAATATATGATCGAGCCGAATATGAACACGATCCAGAAATAGGATATCAGAACATGCCCGATTGGAAAAAACTATTAGTGATGAAAAGTCGGATTATGTATGAGAATAATTACGCATTTATTGATGGTTGGCTGCAACGGCATAATATGAGAAACCGTATTTTATTGCACCAGAAATTCGAATGGAACTGCGGTGCGGACTGCAAATCGTTGAAAGATGGTATTATTCAGATCAGACAGTCTGGAGTGCGAGTCAAACGGCCCAATTTTTTCCCCTCACTCGTTGTAATGAAAAATACACCTATTGTATGGGATCAACGGTTGCAGCATTTCAGGTATATTACTCCCCGTGAGGCATCCAGATTGCAAAGTTTTAAGGAATCCTTCGTTTTTGCTGAATTGGATTCTACTTCTTACCAACAACTTGGTAACACCGTCAATGTTGAACTGGTTAGAATGTTTACTCAAGAACTATTAAAATTGGGAAAACACCGCAAGTAACATTCGGAGGAATAGGTTATGGGTAAAACGATTAATATACGCCCTACAACGAGCGTATATGCTACATATAAGAATATTAAGTATGATCCGTGGACGGCAATCGCTGAGTTTGTGGATAATTCGACACAGAGTTACTATGATAATATTGTACGCCTTGAAGCAACCAAATACTGGGATGGCTTGGAGGTGAAAGTCAATTATGAACGCAGTTCCACTAATGGTGACAGGCTAACCATAACTGATAATGCGTTTGGCATGGATTTTAATGATTTCAATGAATTTAAGAAGGACGACACCATGCAACTTCAAATCCATCGAATTGAAGATACAAATACCGGCGTTATTAGGGAAACTCTGATTTAATCCCCCCCTACCAAATCCGCCCCATCTATGGTA